>RZYT01000020.1 GCA_009930195.1 Spirochaetia bacterium
ACAATGAGCTGACCCATTTCCCATCGCCGGTGATTGCCTTCCGCTTCTGTTTATCTGATACTATGCATACCATGAAACAAGGCATTGTACTGATCACCTACCCCGACTCCCTCGGAACCGACCTCAAGCAGCTCAAGGACGTTCTGGATACCCACTATGCACAGGCTGTGGCTTCCATCCATGTGCTTCCTTTCTTCCCCTCTTCCGGCGACAGGGGGTTTGCGCCGCTTCACTATGAGAGCGTAGATCCTACTTTCGGAAGCTGGGAAGATATCCAAGCGCTTGCGGCTGACTATGACCTGGTCTTCGACTATATGATCAACCACATCAGCAGCAAGAGCCCCTACCTCAAGGAGTACCTGCAGGAAGGACCGCAATCGCCAAAGAAAGCACTGTTCATCGACTATGAGGCCTTCTTTGGGGGGGAACCGACCCGTGAGCAAGTGGACAAGATCTACAAGCGCAAGAACAAGGACCCCTACCACACCCTCACCTTCGCAGATGGCTCGACCAAAAAGCTCTGGTGCACCTTCAGTGAGGAACAGATCGACCTGGATACCCAAAGCGAGGAAGGAAAAGCCTTCCTCAAGCACAATCTGGAACACCTTGCAGCAAGGGGAGCGAAGCTCATCCGCCTCGATGCCTTTGCCTACGCCATCAAGAAGCTCGATACCGACTGCTTCTTCGTGGAACCGGAAACCAGCAAGCTGCTCAATGAGTGCAGGCAGATCGTTGCACCGTACGGGGCCGATGTCCTTCCCGAAATCCATGAGCACTACTCCATCCAGCTCAAGCTTGCCCAGGAGGGCTTCCCCGTCTATGACTTCGCCCTGCCGCTTCTGATGCTTCATGCCCTGTACTTCAACACTACAGCCTACCTGAAGCACTGGTTCTCCATCTGCCCGAGAAACCAGTACACCACCTTGGACACCCATGACGGCATCGGGGTGGTGGACGTCTACGGTCTGCTTCCTGACGAGGAGATTGAGAAAACCCAGCAGTACCTCTACGAGCGTGGGGCAAACGTCAAACGCATCTACAGCTCCGAAGCCTACAACAACCTGGACATCTACCAAGTGAACTGCACCTACTACAGTGCCCTTGGTGATGATGACCGTGCCTATCTGGTTGCCCGGGCAGTACAGTTCTTCAGCCCCGGCACCCCGCAGGTGTACTACGTGGGGATGCTGGCCGGCAGGAATGACCTGAAGCTGCTGGAAGAGAGTCGGGAAGGAAGAAACATCAACCGCCACTACTACAGCATCGAGGAGATCGAGGAGGAGCAGAAGCGGCCGGTCGTACAGGCTTTGAAGCTGTTGATGGAGCTCAGGACAAGCCATCCTGCCTTCAGCGGGACCTTTGTGCTGGAAGCGTGTGAGGACGATGCACAGCTGGCGCTCAGCTGGGTAACGGAAGAAACCAAGCTCACCCTCCATGCCGATTTTGCCTCACGCTCCTTCAGCATTGAGGAACAGGGCAAAAGCATCATGAAGTTGTAGAATCCGAGGCTTCTCGGCTTGACAAGAGTTGGGCGGAGGAGAATGATGGGCTGATTGTTATGCACCACGTCATCATCCTCCACAACACCATACCAGAGAACGCTCCTGAAGACGTCCTGGACATCCTTACCCAAGCCACCTGGATTGGGGAAATCCTTGCGGCAAAAGGGTGGGAGGTCAGTCTGCTTCCCTTCTCGCTGCAAGCACTTGAGCAACTTGATGACAGTGCCATCATCTTCAACCTGCTGGACTCAGCCCCCAACGAGGAGAGCCTCTCCTACCTGGGAGCAGGTATTCTGGAACACCTGGGCCTGCGCTATACCGGCTGTACCCATTCCACCCTGTTTGTGACCGGTGACAAGCAGCTGTCGAAAGCCCTTCTGCTCAAAGCAGGCCTACCCACCCCCAAACCTTATGACCCTTCGGATCCGGAAGGAATGTATCTGATCAAGGCAACCAACCAGGATGCTTCTCTGGGTCTGGATGAGTCGTGCCTGGTGAGGGGAGAACAGGTCGAAGCGGTGCTTGCAGAAAAGCAGAAACTGTTTGGGTTCCCTTTCTTTGCCGAACAGTACATCGACGGGCGGGAGTTCACCGTCTGTCTCTACGGAAAAGCCGATCATCCAACCATCCTGCCCCCCTATGAGTGGGTGTTCAGCCAGTATGGACAACGGGCGAAAATCATCACCTATGATGCAAAATGGACTGAACAAACCTATGGCTATGAGCACATCGAGGCAAAATACACCCATGATGCAGAGGATAAGGAGTTGTTGGAAAACCTGGCAACCCTGAGCAAGCAGTGTGCACGGCTCTTCGATCTCAGCGGCTATGCACGGGTCGACTTCCGCGTCGATGAGCGTAATCGTCCCTACATCCTGGAAGTGAATGCCAACCCCTCGTTCTACGGCTTCTACCATCTGGCGAAGGAGTGGAATCTCAGCTTTGGGGATATGGTGGAAAGTCTGGTCCTGAGAGCCATCGATTAGAGATAGGCATCAACCCAGACCAGGTTCTCAAGCTCCATGCCTGCCTCTTGGTAGAGATGCTGTGCCCGTACATTGGAAGGGTGGGTCACCAAGGCAAGATAGGTACATCCCCGCAGCTTGGCCCAGGAGCGCACTGTTTCAAGCAAGAGGGAGCCAAGACCCTGCAAGCGGGCCTTCTCCGACACATACAGCTCATTGAGCCACAGGTAGTCACCCCCGCTCTCCAAGCCACAGCACACATTGCCGAAGGCAAAGCCTACCGCTTGCTCTTGGCTGTATGCAACCCAGAGCACCGAGCGGCTATCCTGCTTCATGGCATTGGCCAGCACTGAGGCAACCTCACCCCGACTTGGGGAGTATCCGATGAAGGTCAGCTGGCCGCCAAACAGGTCAAGCACCCCCTCATAGTCGATGATTTCGAGGGTATGCTCATAGACTTCAATGGTAATTGCATCCATACCTCACCATCCCTTCACGTAGATCAGCTTGTCATCACCAGGGGCGTAGTAGTGCTCGAGGCTTGCCTCAAGTGCATAACCATGGCTGGTATAGAATCTGCGGGTAGGCACGTAGAGCTCGCTGCTGCTCGTCTCGATGTAGATACGCTTGCCTCCCCGCTTTCTGATCTCCTCTTCCGTACCGTCCAGCAGCACGGACCCGATGCCTTGCTTCTGATAGGCTGGGTCGACGGCAATCCAGTAGAGGTCATAGCTGTTCAGCGTCCCCGGGATGGGCCCGAAACAGGTATAGCCGACCACCTCTTCCTGACGCTGGGCAAACTGGAAGAAGTAGAGAGACTTCTCCCCGTACTGGAGGCGCTCCCTGACCAGAGAGACCCCCACCTCCTGCTCTTCCTCATTGAAGAAACCCGAGCGCCTGAGAATTGAAGCTACAGAAGCGATGTCGCTTTCAATCGGTTGTTCGCGCATGTTGAGGTTTTCCATCCTAGACCTCCTCGACCAAGCGCTCGATCAGCTGCTCGTAGGAGATGCCTGCCTGCAAGGCGGCAGCGGCATACCCGCTCTCCCGTTCCAGGCAGGGGTTGCTGTTCATCTCCAGGATGAAGGGCCGGTTGTTCCCATCCACACGCACATCCACCCGGGCAGGTCCGCTGGAACCGAAGAGCCGGTAGGTCTTCAGTGCCAACTCACCCAGCGTGCCGATCAGATCGGAATCCTCGTTGGGAAAGGCAAACCGCCGTTGTGTGTGCTGATAGGCAAAGGAGTCAACCTCCCACTTTGCCTCATAGCCTGCAACCTTGATCCGGTCGGAAGGATAGTCGACGAAACAGAGCTCGGCAACCGGAAGCACTTCGCCACCGGGAAGCACCGAGATACTGAATTCACGTCCTTCGATGTACTCCTCGCCAAAGAGGTGGCCATCAGCCAATGCCGTGGCAAGCTCCTCTTGGGAAGCGAAAACCCGCACCGAGGATTCATCAATCCCCAGCGAAGCCTCCTGGTCGATCGGCTTGAGAATGAGCGGGATGCCCAGATACCACCTCTGATCAAAAACATCACGCTGCTCGACCCACCTGGGGGTGGGCAGGTTTGCAGAAACCAGCAGACGCTTCGCTCCTGGCTTCTGGGCTGTGAGCAACAGCGTCCGGGCACTGCCACCACAGCAAGCCACCCCCAGGCTCTGGCAGAGCAAGGGAGGAAGGCACAAGAGGGAGGCGGAGTTCAGATTCTCCACCAGGTTGAAGACCTTGTCACACCCAGAGCGTTCTATGCTTCGCCCAGCAATGGCAAGGTTCATGGAAAAATAGGCGACACTCACCTCGTGACCAAGGCTTCTGAGAGCCTGTCTGACCTGATTGACCTGCAACTGGGTATCCTTGCTGTCAAGGCTTGCTTGGCTTGACAGCCGATCGGTAAGGATCAGGATACGCATAGGCCGCTCCTGATGCACGCTGAGTGCATGATCCGTGCAAGCAGAGCCTGATAGGAGAGACCGTGCATGGCACTGAGGATCGGAAGATCCGAATCCACCGGGTGCAACCCCGCGAGCGGGTTCACCTCCAGGAAATGGACCACCCCTTCCCCATCCATGCGGACATCCACCCTCCCGCCATCACGACAGCCAAGAGCTCTCCACGCTCCCAGGGCAACCTGCTCGCACAAGCGTGCTGCCTCCTCGTCCGGCCTGACATAGCGGGTACAGCTCAGGTACTCCTGTTTGGTCTTGTAGGAGTAGATGCCCTTGTCGGAGGATGCATCAACCAGGATCTCCATCACCCCGACGCTCTGAGCATCATCTCCCGTTCCGGTAATCCCTACCGTGAACTCCCTGCCGGTGAGGTAGGTCTCCACCAGTACCGGTTGTGCATATGCGTCCAAAAGATGGCGGGCAACCCGCTCCAGCTCTTCCTTGTTCTCCACCAAGGAGTGGGCGCTGATGCCGATACCGGTCCCCCCGGCCACCGGTTTGAGAAAAAGTGGATACGGAAGATGAATGTGAGCGATATCCGAGAGATTCTGGATAAGGGAAAACGGAGCGGTGTTCACCCCATGGTCGGAGACCACCTGCTTGGCAAAGGCCTTGTGCAGACAGATTGCCAGGACAAAGGAGTCGGAAAAGACATAGGGGATCTGATAGGCGTCAAGCAGGGCGGGAATCTGGGACTCGCGCAAGAGACCGAAAAGGCCCTCTGCAATATTGAATACCAGATCACATCGCTTTCCCTGGGCAAGATAGGCCACCAAGGCTTTGACATTGCCGATGCGTATCGTTTCATACCCCAGCGCACGAAGTGTTTGCTCCAATGTTTCGATGGTGAGAGAGCTGTCGCACTCGCTGACCAGCTCAGCATCGTAGCCCTCCTTAAGGTAGTCGTCCTTGAGGTCATAGGTCAGTCCAACAAGCATCGTTGCAGCTCCCGTTCGGTAGGATAGGAGTAGACCTTTCCCTCATAGTTGCGCAGATACAGATGCTGCTCATCCTGACCAACCTCGTAGGCAGGAAGGATGGGAACCTTCCCCCCTCCTCCCGGAGTATCGATGACATACTGGGGAATGGCATAGCCGCTGGTGAAGCCTCTGAGGGACTGCATCAGGGCCTTGCCCTTGTCCACGGTCGTCCTGAAGTGTGCGGAGCCCGAGATGGGGTCGCACTGATAGAGGTAGTAGGGTCTCACCCGGTGACGGAGCAGCTTGTGGAACAGCGTCTTCAGCGTCTCAGCCGAATCATTCACACCCTTGAGCAGAACGGTCTGGCTTCCGAGGACCACACCTGCATCCGCAAGTGCATCACAAGCCTTGGCCGCTTCCTTTGTCATCTCGTCCGGATGTGTTGCATGGATGCTGATATAGAGCGGCTTGCACGTCTTGAGCACTGCAAGCAACTCTTCGGTGATGCGCTGGGGCATGACCATCGGCACCTTTGTCCCGATTCTCACCATCTCCACATGGTCGATGGCACCCAGACGGCCGAGCAGGTAGGAGAGCTTGTCATCGGAGAGCGTAAGCGGATCGCCGCCACTGATGAGCACATCCCTCACTTCTGTGTGTTCTTCTATATAGGAGAGAGCCTCCTCCCAGTGCTTGAGCAGATTCTCCGTATGCCCTCCGACCATACGTGATCGGGTGCAGTAACGGCAGTAGGTGCTGCAAAAGCTTGTGGTAAGGAAGAGAACCCGGTCAGGATACCGATGGACCAAACCCTGGACCTTGGTGGTATGTTCCTCAGAAAGAGGATCATCACTCTCGCCGCTCGCCTTGTCAGCTTCCAGTATGGAAGGAATGACACACTTGCGCAAAGCACCTTGGGTATCTGTCGGATCGATGAGACTTAGGTAGTAGGGGGTAACGGAGAAGGGAAAAAGCGTACTTGCCTGGCTGAGTGCCAGTTTTTCTTCTTCGGTCGGTTCCAGATACCGACAGAGATCCTGATAGGTGGTGACCCGATGGAAGAGCTGCCAATGCCAGTCATTCCACATCGCATCAGTCGCGTCCGGAAAATGGTGGTTCCTGAACTGTTCGATCCTGCCTTCCAGAGGGTACTGGGCGTCTGGGAGACAACTGTCTTGGTGATGGGGTTGTGGTGAGCCGGAAGGTTCACCTCTCCGTATAAGCGGAGGCTCGACATCATCAATAATAACATGCTCGTTAGTATTGAACTGTCCCATAAAAAATCATCCTTGACGATCAAACCAGCGGTCCTTTCGACTCTCACAGATCGTCAGGCGCAGTGTAGCACCAACACAAAAAAAGGTCGCCGTGTAGAACCACACTTTCTCCATAATTTTTACCTTTTCGCTACCCTTACACATATGACAGAACTGTCTAGTCTGCTACCATCTGAAAAAGGCCATAGGGGGACACCATACGATGCCGAACCTCTACCATCCGGAGCGCTTCCAAGGCTCTGCCGATCTGCTTCACTACTTTGAAGGTTGGTATTTCAAACTTGCCATCGACGAACCACACAACGAGGTCGTTGCCATCATACCTGGCATTGCTCTGGGCGTTGACAGCCATGCATTCATCCAGGTCATCAGCAGCAAAGAAAGGCGAAGCTGGTATGTACGGTTCCCGCTTGATTCGTTTCAGGCAGGGGAAAAGGGCTTTTCCGTCACTGTCGGCAACAACCACTTCAGCAGGAGCTCCATCACCCTCTCGCTGCATCAGAGCGATCTGGACTTGGAGGCAAACCTCCATCTGATCGACCTGCAACCGTTCCCTGTCACCGTGTCCAGTGTCGGTGTCATGGGTTGGTTCGCCTATCTGCCTGCCATGGAATGCAAGCATGGTGTGGTAGCAACCAGAGGCTCAGCGGAAGGCAGCCTCAGACTGAACAACCGAACGGTGCCCATCAACAACAGCAAGGTCTACGTGGAAAAAGATTGGGGCAAGAGCTTTCCCAAAGCCTATCTCTGGATGCAAGCGAACTGTTTTTCTGATCCAAGTACCTCGGTCATGCTCAGCATCGCACGCATCCCCTACCTGGGTTTGCGATTCACCGGGTTTCTGGGCTTCGTGCAACTGGGTGACGAACTCATCCGCCTGGGCACCTACACCTCTTCCAAGATCAGATCCCTTCACAGCTCAGACCAGGAAGCGAAGGTGGTGATCGAAAAGGGGGGCAAGCTCTTCACCTTCACCGCCCGGATGGGAAGCGGGTCACACCTTGCATCGCCACGAAACGGGGCGATGGACGAGAAAATCGTCGAAAGTGTGGACGGATTGATCAGCCTGACCATAACCGATCGCTCGGGGAGCATGATCTACTCTGATGAAAGCAAACTGGCAGGCATCGAGCTGTACAATTCCAGCACCTTGGAGAAGCGCACTGCGATGGAAGCGCAAAGAAAAGTATAGTATAGTGACACTATGGAAACTTTGAACACCTTCTTCACCACCACCATAAAGCCGTTGCTACCCATGATTATCCTGCTCGGCTCATCACTGGTTCTCATCTTGCTGGCCAACACGATACTTGGGAAACGTATCAAGAAGCTGGAGGAGCTGAAGAAAGCCGATCCTACCCAGAAGAATCGGGTGCGGGCTCTTCCCGTGCTCCGCTTCATCAAGCGAATCGCGCTCCCCCTCATCTTCCTCGCCGTCTTGTGGGTTTCCATGCAGCGAGTCAGCTTTGGGGAGACCATTCAGGAAACAGTTCAGATAATCTTTGCCTTGGTCATGACCATCATCATTGTTCGATCCTTGAACAAGGGCATCGAGTTGAGTTTCGCCAAATACTTCGAGAAGGAGTATGCAAACCAGGAGCATGAGAAAAACCTCAAACCCCTGCTCTCCTTTGTAAAGCTGCTCATCTGGATCGTAGGGTTTCTTGTCCTGCTCAGCAACATCGGGTTCAACATAACCACCGCTCTTGCCGGCCTTGGTGTTGGCGGTATCGCGGTAGCCATTGCAGCCCAAGGTATCCTTGGTGATTTGTTCAGCTATTTTGTCATCTTCTTCGACCACCCCTTCGCTCTTGGCGATTTCATTGTCTTTGGGGACAAATCAGGGACAGTGGAACGGATCGGCATCAAGAGCAGCCGCATCAGGGTGCTCAGCGGCGAGGTGCTGATCATCAGCAACTCAGACCTGACCAGCAGTCGCATCCACAATTACAAGCAGATGCAACGCAGGCGCGTGGTCAGCCAGATCACCATCCCCTACGAGACGGATATCGCGAAGGTGGAGCGAGTCACCACCCTGATCAAGGAAACCATCGCCAATGTAAAAACCATCGAGGGTGTCATCTGCGACCGTTGCCACTTCCAGACCTTCGGAGCCTCGGCCCTCATTTTCGAGACTGTCTACTACGTACCCTCTCCCGACTATGTGGTGTACATGGATGTGCAGCAGGAGATCAACCTGCAGTTGCTCAAGCTCTTTGCACAGGAAGGCATCGAATTTGCCTATCCCACGCAGAAGATCTTTACCGTCCAGGGCTAGATTACCTGGATCTCTTCCTCAACGTCCTCCACTACCTCAGTAATCTTGTCGGCACTGAGAATCCTGTCCATCTCATCATGCACTGCCTGGGTGTATTCGCCGAAGTCAAAGAGCGGGCGAAGTCTGCTGAACAGCGGCTTCACAAAGTGCCTGAGCTGACTGCGGTCTTTCTCCAGGGTTGACTTGCTTTGCAGCACCAGAACCGTCACCGGGGAGGGAGAGCTGTAGCTCCCCACTTCCACGAAACCGAACTTCTTGTACAGCTTGATGGTCTTGGTATCATCGGCAAAGACATCGATGATCAGCTCCTCAACACCCGTTGCCCGGGCAAGGAGGAAGATGAGGATGATCAGGCCGATGGAAGCCGAGGTGTTGCGCATCTCAGGCAGGACTGCGAGGCGGATGATCTCTGCACAGTGCCGGGTCTTGAGCACCGACTTGATGTCAAAATACTTGGAGATGGGCAGCGGCCAGAACCGCTCACTGGTCATCAGACTGACCGTTCCGACCGGGTGCAACCCCTTGAAGGCAAGGATATGGATGGCTTTCTCATCCTCCTTGCGGTGGATCGACTCCTCAAGGTACCCCTTCTCCCCCACAAGGACCTTGCGCTGGATGAAGAAGACATCATTCATGCCGTTCTGGTCGTTCACCAAGGAAAAGTGGATGCTTTCACGGCCCTCCTCATTGAGGGGGAAAATGGTGGTGAACTCAGACCCGATGTTCTCCTCGCTGCGCACCCTGATCCTTCCACCCATCTTCTCCACGATGCTGTAGCAGTTGGAGAGCCCCAAACCGGTTCCGCTTCCCGGAGCCTTGGTCGTGAAGAAGGGAGTGAAAATCTGGCTCATATACTTTTCTGCAATGCCACAGCCGGTGTCCGCAACCTTGATCTGGACAAAGTCATCCTTCTCGAAGCAGGTGAGTGTCAATTTTCCATTGCCTTCCATCGCCTGCAAGGCGTTGACGATGAGGTTGAGGAAGAGCTGCTGGAGCTCCCCTTCGTTCGCCTCGATGGTGGGCAGGGCATGATAGTTGCGCTCAACACGGATGTTCTGTGAGTCGACGCCACGCAGGGCCAGGCGGAGGGAGAACTCCAGGACCCTCACCAGCTCCACCTGTTCCATGTGCTTCACCTCTTCCTTGCGACTGTAAATGGAAAGCTCCTTGATGACATCGCTTGCCGTCTTTGAGTACGAGAGGATGTCCTGCACATACTCGTGGTGGATGCTGTCTTCTTCCAGTTCGCTGAGCATGATCTCTGCAGTTCCGACGATACCAGCCAAGGGATTGTTCAACTCATGGGCGATACCTGCCGCCAACGTCCCGATGCCGGCCATCTTCTCCGTGCGGACCAGCTCCTCCTGCATGTGCTTCTGTTCGGTGATGTCGTTGATGATCTCAATGAAGACACTCTTCGTCTTGTCTGCAGACCGGACGGAGTGGAACTGGAAGGAGTAGACCTTGTCATCCACATCCGCCTCATTCTCCTGCAAGACACCGGTATGGATGCAATCCAAGCCTTGGCAGAAGGTACAGGGTCGGCTTCGATCGAAGAAGGAGCGGTAGCACTTGCTGCCGATCAGGAGTTCACGCGGCTCGCCGAAGAAGGAGACTGCCGCCGTGTTCGCTTCCTGGATGGTGTAGTCGATGTCGATCAGGCAGACCGGCGAGGCTATCCCATTGAAAATGGCTTCAAGCTTGTTCTTGCTCATCGTCAGCTCATCGCCTTGGATGCGGAGCTGTTCGAACGAGAGGGCGTTCTCCAGCGAGAGACTGCTCTGGGCAGCAAGGATTTCCAAAGCTTCGCGTTCGATCTCGCTGATGAGTGCCTTGCCATCCCCATACCCAATGACGATGTAGCCGGCAACCTGTTTGCGGATCACCAGGGGAATGAGTACATCACAGGGAGGAAGGTAGGCGCTAGCCGAAAGCCGTGGCTCATCGGGATTCACATGGATGATGGCTGAGAGGTTCTCCTTCTTGCACAGTTGCAGTCGGGCTTCCACTTCCTCGGAAAATGCGAAGCTGATCTTCTCGCCTACCCGGATCTCCGTGGGGCAACTGTTGTTGGCTACCAAAAAGTAGGAGTCCGGTTCCTCAATGCCCCTGGCGATGAACACCACCCAGTTGGTTTTCAACCCAACGCTGAGGCTCTTCACCACCTCTTGGCCCAATTCATGGAGATTGACGATGGTGGTCAGGCGTTTGCTGAGGTTCCTGATGGTTGTCTGGTAGGGGTGGCGTTTGGGGATGATGATGACATCAACCACATAGCTGATGAGATTGCGCAGGGGATGGATGATGATGACCGTGACGATACCCAGGATGAAGGAGAGCTGGAAGAGATTGCCTGGGGCGAAACTTGGATTGAAGAACTGGATGAGATTGATGATCAGAAAATAGGTGACCGAGGCGGCGATGGCCAGGATGGTGGAGTACATGATGGAGAGCCCGAGACGGCTATAGTTGATCAGCTTGTACTTGTAGATGGTGTAGAAGAGCAGCACGGCGTTGATGGTGGCGGCAAAAATGTCGATCGGGTAACGGCCAAGGTTGGGAAAGACGTTCATGAAAATGCCCACCAGCATGATCATCACACCGATCAAAGGCAAAATGAGATTCTTCTGTACACTCTCCTTGTCGCGCCGCTTGGTACCGAAGAGCAGCATGAGGAGGGTGAAAATGAGATACACGTAACTCATGGAGTAGGCGGAAACCGCCCCGGGGGCAAGCTGGTAGTAGAACACCAGATCCTCGGTGAAACCCACCGCATTGACGATGTTGCCGGTGAAATTGAGGTACATCAGGGGGATGATGAGCAGATAACTGAGCTTGATCACCACCTTGATGGGCTTTCGCTGCATCTCCAGGATGTCCACCACAAAGCTGCAGAGGGCATAGGGTACGGAAAGCAGTCCGATGAGCATGATGCGGTTCCAGAAAATCGGAGTCAGGATCGAACTGTTGAGATGCATCATCAGTGACCCGAAGCTCCAGATGGAGACAAAAATCATATACAGCTGAAAGGACCAATAGAACCGATCCTTGCGATATTGGAGGAATCCAAATATAACAAACGAGACGTACAAGACACAAGCAACGGCCGGAATGATGGTCGAGACATCAATAATCATGAGGCTTCCTCTTTTTTTCTTTCAAATACGCAAAATTTGTATTAGTATAGAGCCACTTTATGAACTTAATCAAACTCTTTTTCTTGGGAGTGAGTGGGTATTTTCTTGCTGCGCTCTACGATATCGCTCTTCTGTATAAGAGAACAGCTCTCAGTCGGGTGTTGTACGTCGGCTTTTTCGTGACGGCACTCCCCTTCATTTTCCTGTTCAGCGGCTATACTTCGCCGCACACCCCGCTCTTGCAGGGGCTTCTCATCCTGGGAATGGTGCTCTTTGCGCTTCTGCTCATCTACTCGGTCTTGCTGGAGTTTCCCCTGCGCAACAAAACCCCGGGCTCACTCTATACACAAGGCACCTACAGCCTCTGCAGACACCCGGGATTTCTCTGGCATTCCACTTTCAGCTTGTGTGCAGCTCTCTATTTCTGGTATGCTCCCATTACCTTGGTTGTGGCTGGATATGTATTGAGCAACTTCCTGTTGGTACTTTGGGAAGACAAGCTGTTGTTTCCCAAGCTCTTCCCCTCCTATGAGGAGTATAGAATAACCACCCCTTTTCTGAATCCCTTCCGGGGCTGATGATACGGAGATGCACGAGATGACTAGACATATTGTAACAACCGATGATGATCCTGCAATCCGAAAAATCCTACAGATCATGCTGAGAAAAGAGGGCTATGAGGTAACTGCCTGTGAAAACGGACATGAACTTCTGGCCCTTCTTCGTTCCAAGGCGGAAACAGTGGACCTGTTGCTGCTGGATATCAAGATGCCGGGATTCTCCGGCTTTGAGCTTTTGGACATGCTTCGCCTCAGCTATCCTCACCTTCCGGTGGTTATGCTCACGGCCTTCAACGACCTGGATACCGGCATGAAGGCAATCCGCCTCGGGGCTACCGACTACCTTTCCAAGCCGGTGCACCGCGATACCCTGCTTTCCTGTGTAAAGCGGGTGCTGGACAAGGCGCAGGAGCAAAAACTCTTGCTCTTGGAAAATCAGAGGAACCAGGAGCAACAGCACCAGTTGGAACTGGAACTGCAACAGACGCTTACTGCGCTCAAGAGTACCACGATGGCTACCCTGGAGGCGTTCAGCGAGACCATCGAGCAGAAAGACTCCTACACCAAGGGACATTGCAGCCGTGTTCGCGACGTTGCAGTCGCCTTGGGCAAGGCCGTAGGCCTGGGCAAGGAAGCACTCTCCGTTGTAGAAGGTGGCTCGCTGTTGCATGATATCGGCAAGATCAGCGTTCCTGAGGAAATCCTGAACAAGGACAGCTCCCTCACCAAAGAGGAGTATGAGGTGATAAAGGGGCATCCGGCAGCTGGAGAACGCATTGTGCGGCACCTCCCTTCCTTCCAACCCTACCTTCCCATCGTACGCAGTCATCATGAACGCATCGATGGCCTTGGCTACCCCGATGGCCTGAAAGGGGAGCAGATTCCCCTAGAAGTGCGCATCGTCAGTCTTGCGGACGCTTTCGATGCCATGACCAGCAGCCGTGCGTACCGCGAGGCCCTCCCAACCGAGCTTGCCATAGAGGAACTGAAATTCTACTCAGGAACACAGTTCGATGCTGATTTGGTGAACTTTTTCATCGAGAAAGAGCTGTACACCCTCTGATTGCATCTGTACAAACGGGATGCAACAGGCAACACTGTCCCTATGAGTGATCCTTGGTATGTACAACTGTTCAAAAACTATGCGCACTCGTATGAAAATGAGCCCTTCACCCAGGGAACGGTAGGTGAATGCGATTTCCTGGAACAGGAACTGGGCTACAACAAGAGCCTTTCCATCCTTGATGTAGGGTGCGGAACAGGCAGGCACACCATCGAGCTGACCAAGCGCGGCTACCGGGTAACCGGCATCGACCTGTCCGAAAACCAGCTGGAGCTTGCACGCAGCCATGCCGCACAGGAGCATTTGGACATCAGCTTTCTCCAAGCTGATGCAAGAGACCTCCCGTTCCAGAACGAGTTCGATGCTGCCATCATGCTCTGTGAAGGGGGCTTCTGCCTCATGGAAAGCGATGAGGAGAATGCTGCCATCCTCCAATCCATCGCTCGGGCATTGAAAGATACCGCTCTTTTGGTACTCACCACCCTCAACGGCCTTTTTCCCCTCTCCCAGAACCTGAATGCATTCTATGCGGATGCCAAATCAGAAGAGGGTTCGACATGTACCAGCACCGGCTTTGACCTGTTGACCCTGCGTGACCACAACACCACCACCTTCACCGATGATGATGGGAATGAGCACACCATCACATCCAGCGAACGATACTACCTGCCACCGGAGATCAGGACGTTGCTGACGGGTCTCGGATTCACCACTGTTGAGTTCTTCGGCTCCCATCTCGGCGCTTTCAGCAGAGATCATGCACTCACCCAAAAGGATTTTGAGATGCTTGTGGTTGCCAGAAAGAGCCTTACCCCAGACACCTTGGTGAACCTCTGCACGCAGGCGTGCAAGGCGCCCCTCTCACAAGCCTACAAGCTGATCCTCCAAACCCTCACTGCTTGCGGCAAGGAGATGCAGAAACAACTCCCCCACTCCGAGGTAAGCGCCCTCTATCCAGGCTATCTCGATATGAGCTATGTCGCCATCACCCCGCCCAGTCTCAAAAAGCACCAGCTCAAGCTTGCCCTGGTTTATCTTCATGAGAGAGGGACCTTCGAACTGTGGCTTGCAGGACGCAACCGTTCCATCCAGGCACGCGTACGGGAACAGATACGGGGAAAGCTCCCATCCCCTTACGAGTTGGTGGAGGAGGCAAAAGGTGAGGATGCCATTGTACGTTGCCAGAACCCATCTTTTCCTGACTTCTCCAATCCCGACCTGCTGATCGCCCACTTGTGTGGCCTGATGCATAGGATGCTGCAGGACGTGACTCCGCTTTTGGCATAGCAGACAAGGAGGGACCATGCCATTTTTTTTGGTCGAAGGGGACATCACCAAACTTGAGGTTGAGGTTATCGTCAATGCTGCGAATACCTCCCTTCTCATGGGAGGGGGAGTTTGTGGGGCCATCTTCAAGGCAGCAGGAGCAGCCTTGATGCAAGAAGCCTGCGCGGCCTTGGCCCCAATCGCCCCATCTGAAGCGGTCATGACAGCGGGCTTTGCCCTGCCCTGCAAGGCAGTGATCCACACTGCAGGTCCCCTCTATCGGGACGGCAAGCATCAGGAGCGGGAGAACCTCACACAGTGTTACCAAAACAGTCTGCATCTTGCCCTGCAAGCGGGGTATGAAAGCATTGCATTTCCCCTCATCTCAAGCGGCATCTATGGCTATCCCAGGGAAGAAGCGCTTGAAGTGGCCCGATTGGCCATCGCCGATTTTCTCAAGCAGGAGGAGTTGCTGGTCTATCTGGTCTTGTACAATCGCGCCTCCCTGGTTGCCAAGCAAGAGCATCTTGCTTCGCTGAAACAGTATCTGGAGCATGAGATGCCAGGGGAAGTGCTGTGTGCAATCCGGTGCGAGGAGGCATACCCGGAACTGGAAGCGCTGTTGCACCATCAGAGGCAAAGCTTCGCTGAACTGCTGCTTGCACTCATCAAGGAGCAGGGAAAAACGGAAGTTGAGGTGTATAAGCGGGCCAACCTCGACAGGAGGCTTTTCTCAAAGATCAGAAGCGGAAACGGGTATCTTCCCAGCAAGCGAACCATTCTGGCACTTGCATGCGGGCTTGAGCTTGATCTCGAAGCCACAGACATGTTGCTCGCCTGTGCCGGCTACGCCCTCAGTCCTGCCGCCACTTTCGACCGCATCATCACCTTCTTCCTATCCAAGGAAGTGTATGACGTCTTTGAGATCAATGAGGTGCTGTTCACGTACAACCAACCGCTGCTGGGAAGCTGAAATGTCGCTTCCCAAGCGACCTGGAAAGACAGGGAGCGTGGTATTCCAAACCTATAGCAAGGGAGGATGCCACAATGAACGAAATCTCAACACAGCTGATGTTCATATTGGACAAGAGCGGGTCGATGTGCGGACTGGAACACGATACCATCGGAGGGTTCAATGCCCTGCTTGCCAAGCAGAAGGCCTTGGACTCTGCTTGCCTTCTCACCACGGTGCTGTTCAGCGATAGCTGCGAAGTGCTCCACCAGCGGGTGGATATCCACCAGGTGGAGGAATTGACCGAAGAAACCTATCAGGTGGGAGGCTCCACCGCCCTCCTCGATGCCATCGGAAGGACGCTGGCAAGCAACGTCCAACAAGAAAGAACGGAGAAAGTCCTGGTGGTCATCATCACCGATGGCCAAGAGAACTCCAGCACCGAGTACAGCCTCGCACAGGTCAGGCGTATGATCGAAAAGCGGCAAGCCGAAGGCGGATGGGAGTTTCTCTTTCTCGGAGCCGGACTCGATGTCATCGCCCAAGCTTCCGCTATCGGCATCAGATCAGAGCAAACGAGGAGCTACACAGCGGACAGTGAAGGAGTTGAACAGAATTTCAGCATTGTTTGCGAGATTGCCACAAGCATGCGAAAATATGGGTCCTAAATAGTCCTTTCCCTTGCATTGAAGCCGGTGCCCAAGCCATGGTACAGTAGATCGATTCCCCTACTGTGAGGCTCTTATGCGCAAAAGAATGCTTGTTTCCCTGCTCCTTTCACTCCTGCTTCTTCTTTTCGGCAGCTGCAAGAAAACGGAGACTGCAGAAACCCTTCCCATCCTGAAAGTCGGAATGATGAGTGCTGTCGATGCAGCACCCTTCTATCTTGCCCTTGAAAAGGGATATTTCACCGAGCAGGGAGTCGACGCCCAGTTGATTCTCTTCACCAACGGACAGAACCGCCAGACAGCCCTGCAGACAGGGCAGGTGGATGGGGCGATGACCGACCTGGTCGCCCTCATCACCCAAAGCGCCAGTGACTTCAAGTTGGTCGGCACGCTTTCAACCGATGGGGACTTCCCCCTCCTTGCCAAGAGCGAGATACTCACCAGCCCAACGCTGTCGGTGGGAACGATGGAGATCAGCGTCACCAACTACCTCGTGGAGCAGTATCTGGGTGCAGACCACAGCCTGGAAAAGGTATACATCAACGAAATTCCTGCACGGCTTGAGGCAGTGGCTTCCGGCCAGCTCGATGCAGGCATCTTCCCCGAGCCGTTCGCCTCGGTGGGGGCAATGAGAGGACTGAAGAAGGTCTTTTTCCCCGGGATTCCGCAAGAGAGCCTGAATATCATCGCCTTCACCGAAACAGCAGTGCAGGAGAAGCAGGAGGCCCTCACCGCTTTCCATCGTGCCTACGCACAGGCGGTGAAGGACATTGAACAGGATCCCAGTCTTGCCCGCTCCATGATCATGCAGCACATTCCCAACATCCCAGCCGAGGCTGAAAGCCTCATCCAGCTGCCCACCTATCATGCACCCCGGCTACCCAGCGACGAGTTTGTCAGGCAGATCATGGATTGGACCGCTTCGGTCACCAAGCAGACCTATGCCTTCGGCACAGAGAGCTTTTTGGACCGGAGTTTCACCGAAGGCCTCTGATGCTCGCCATCCGCGATGCCCAGGTGTGCTATGGGGCACACACTGCGTTCTCCCACTTCTCATTGGCAGCCAACCGAGGCGAGATGATCAGCATCGTGGGCAAGAGCGGATGCGGAAAGACCAGCCTGCTTTATGCCATAGCAGGACTGCTCCCCTTGCACCAAGGCTCCATCACCATTGGGGGAGGGAGCACAAACTGCTCGCTGATGTTCCAGCAAGATCGCCTCCTGCCTTGGAAGAAGGTGGAGGAGAACGTCATGCTCGGCCTTGGCCCTGAAAGCAGGGAGTATGCACAGGCGTTGCTTGCCCTGGTAGGGCTTGGCCATCGCAAGAACAGCTACCCCTCCGAACTCAGCGGTGGGGAGCGCCAACGCGTAGCCTTGGCACGGAGCTTGGTCAGAAAACCCGGGCTTCTGTTGCTGGACGAACCATTCGCCAGCCTTGACGAACAGACAAGGGAGCGGCTGCAGGACGAAATCAAGGGGTATGTGAAGCAGCACGGCATCACCTTGCTTCTGGTGACCCACAGCATCAAGGAAGCGGTCTTCATGGGAGAACGCATCATTGTGATGACACCCCAAGGTCTTTCCTATGAGACAACCAACCCCTATCACAAGGATGAGGACATCAGAAGCAACACCGATGCGTTCTCCCTGGAAAAGGAGTTGCGTCTGCAGCTGGGAGGCTCCCTATGAGATACCTCAGAGGTTTCCTGGTGGTGTTGCTCTTCTGGTATGCACTTGCACTCTTGATCGCTGGGCCCATCATTCCCTATCCCCATGTGGTCTTTGCCCACCTTCTGAAGGGCATCCTTTCAGCAAACGTGTACTTGCATCTGCTCTTCTCCCTCTACCGTATCCTGACCGGGACGATGCTTGCCCTGTTGTTTGCCATCCCTTCCGGTTTGGCCATCGGGCGTTTGAAGCGCCTCGACCGAATCCTTTCGCCCACCCTCTATCTGCTCTACCCTCTGCCAAAGATCGCCTTTCTTCCGGTTTTCATGGTGTTGTTCGGCATCGGGGACCTTTCCAAGATCATCCTCATCGCGGTCATCATCTTCTTCCCTGCCACGCTCACCATCCGCGATGGGGTCAAGGAGATACCCTTCCAGTATCTTGAGCTGGCGAAAGCCTACCATCTTACGTCCAGGCAAGTCCTGTCGGATATTGTCTGGCCGTCCATTCTGCCCAGGATCTTCTCATCGCTGCGCATCACCGTCGGCATCTCCCTTTCGGTGCTCTTCGTCAGCGAGACCTATGCTTCCACCTATGGTCTGGGCTACACCATCATGAACAACTGGGTGATGGCCAACTACGTGGGCATGTATGCAGGAATCGTTATGCTCAGCCTGCTGGGCCTGCTGCTGTATATCGTGATAGACAAGGTGGAACAGCTCGTCATTCCTGCACAAGCCAGGTAGACGAAACGAGGGGGAAAGGCTGGTGCCCTTCCCCCAGGTCCGCAAAAAAATGGAGTTACAAATACTACTTAGCTGCGTTCACGTGCACTCTTCAGCGCAAGTGTCCACCAGGAGAGCTGGTCGAGCATCTGCTCTACCAGTTGTTCCAGGTATCCAAGGTCCTTGAACTGCTTCTGTCCATTCATGATCGGATAGAAGTCATTGCCCTGGACCAGGACGGAGTGCCTGACGGGAGCCATCTGAAGCTCAACACAGATGTCCCTGAGATGCTGAACGGCACGTGCTCCGCCAGCTGAGCCATAAGAGAAGTAGGCCGCTGCCTTGCGGTTCCACTCCGGGTATGCATAGTCGAGGGCATTCTTCAAAGCAGCGGTGATGCTGTTGTTGTACTCTGCAGTGACAAAGATATAGCCGTCGAGGCTTGCAACCTTTTTCTGCCACTTCTGTGCCACCTCGTTGGTGGAGGGTACATAGGCGTTGGAGGCCACTTCGTCGAAGAACGGCATGGGGTAGTCGCGAAGGTCAATGACCTCAAAAGAGAGGTCGGAACGCTTGTTCGCGATCGATTCGACATAGCGTGCTGCCTGCTCACCTACTCTAGCGCTTCTGGTACTGCTTATGATAATGCCAATCTTGGGTGTGTTCATGTGTTATATCTCCTTAGCAAGGGATTCTTGCTTGTGTTATATGTAGCATACAATTTTATTGCACAATCGTCAAGTAGAAGAACCAAGCCCTCCAATTTGACCTGCCCCCTGCTTTACCTCAGGGAGCAACCACCCTACACTGAAAGGACAACACAAGGAGAGAGACTATGGCAAAGGATCCCAAGGCAAGCCTGCAAAAGGTTGCCTCAAAACCGGTACTGCAACTGCTCATCGCCCTGCTGTTCATCAGCATGGGTATCATCGGCTTCACTTCGGGCCGCGGACTGGGCAACCAGATTTCGCGTGAGATCTCCAACATGTTCGGGGGTGACAGCGAACTGCTCTTGATCCTCATCTCCACCTTGGAGCTGCTGAGCGGTCTCTTTTTGGGAGCCCAGATGCTTACCAAGGCAATTCCTGAGAAGCTTGCAAAGCTTGCCCTCACCTCGATCCTGGTCTTCTGGCTTGCCTTGATCGTCATCCTCGATGTCCTTACCATCGACTTTGGCAGGATGGGTGGCAACGACTGGTTCACCTGGATTGAGCAGGTGGTGCTGCACCTGATCGTGCTTGCAAGCATCGTGCAGATACAGAAGTAAGCGCTATGGATTTCTACGACGTTGCAGAAAAGCGAAGAACTGTTCGTGATTTCGACCCAAACGCAACCATCGATGCTGAGACGATCCAAAGGATCATCTCAGCGGGTTTGCAAGCCCCATCCAATGACCACCTGCGCGATTGGCATTTCGTGGTCATTCGGGACAAGAGCGTCATCCTCAAGCTGATAGAGATCATTCCCAAGGGCATCTCAGACCAAGACATGGAAGCACTGCTGGAGGATTGGCATCTGGACGACCCGGTACAACAGGAGTGCTATCGGAATGCGGTTCCCAAGCAGTATCGCATGTTCGCCGATGCAAGTTGTGTAGTGGTTCCACTCTTCAGGCAGAGAACGGACATCCTCCACCCAAAGGACCTCTCCCACCTGAATGGGTTTGCATCCATCTGGTGCAGCATCGAGAATATCCTGCTGGCAGCCACTGCTGAAGATTACTGCTGTACGCTCCGCATCCCCCTCGGAAACGAGGAGGAGTGGACACGGAAGGTCTTGCGGTTTCCAGCGGAGTATCGCTTCCCCTGCATCATTGCCATCGGCAAGAAACGGGCGGATGCCAAAGAGATTCAACAAAAAGAGTACTCGATGATCGAGCGCATCCATTATGACCGTTGGGAGTAGTACAACCTCAGACA
>RZYT01000021.1 GCA_009930195.1 Spirochaetia bacterium
GCAATGATCTGCTCGGCACACCCATCAATACCCAATTTCCCGCTGTCCAGGCTCAGGTCATACGTACGGCACATGCCCCACTTCCGGTCACTGTAATAGTTGTAGAAGTTTGCCCTCTGCTTGTCGGTCTTCAGGCATACATCCTCGGCTTTGTTCTCAGGCACTTCATAGACCCGGATCGCCCGTTCGCTGCGGCTTGCGATATCGGCATGGATGAAAATGTTCAGCACCTGGTCCACATCCCTCAGGATGTAGTCAGCACAGCGTCCGACGATGACACACGGCCCTTCGGAAGCCAAGCGCTTGATCGTCTTGCTCTGGATGAGGAAGAGTTGGTCATTGAGCGGCATCTCCGTTACGCCGAGAGCCCCGCTCGCCATGGGATAGTTCCCCATCACCAGCGAGTAGAAGATGCTGCTGGTCGCCTTCTCGTCGGCATTGGTGAACAGTGCTTCGCTCAAACCACTGTCCCGTGCGCTGATGGCGATCAGCTCCTTATCATAAAACGGGATCCCCAGTTTCTGGGCCAGGGTCTTTCCTACCTGTCTTCCTCCGCTTCCGAACTGTCTGCCAATGGTAAATACGGTCTGTGTACTCATATGCAGGTTCCTCCACTGTCCATAGTATACCACAACCGGGCTGAAGGATGGCAAGAACTTGCAACAGAGCCCTCCAAAGCGTAGGATACAGACCAAGGAGATACGATGATCACACTAACCAATTCCCAGTTTTCCCTCTCCATCAACGAGGTGGGGGCCGAAATCAGCAGCCTCAGGAACCTGAAGACAAACACCGAATACATCTACAGCGGGGAGGCTTGGAAACGCCATACCCCCCTGCTTTTCCCCGTCACCGGACCGCTGAAAAACGGCATGATCGAGGCGAAGGGTATGAGCCTTGCCATGCCGGTCAACGGTTTTGCCCGTGACCTGGAGTTCCGTCTGGTTGACAAGACGGAAACCAAGGCAATCTTTGTCCTGGAGAGCAATGAGAGAACCCGGGGCTTCTACCCCTTCGAATTCTCCCTGACCGTCACCCACACCCTGCAGGAGAGCGGCTACACCAGCTCTGCCGAGATCCATGCAAAGGAGGAGCTGTGGTGCACCTTTGGTTGGCACCCAGCCTTCAGCCTGTCGATGAACGGGGAGCATGCAGAACTGGAAAGCTATTCCGTAGCGTTCGACCAAGCCGAAACTGCAGACCGCCTGTATCCTGTCAACGGCATCTTCTCCGTACAACCCAAGTTCCTGGACAAGACGGACACTCTCTGTCTGAGCCGGGCGCTGACCGACACCGGCCCGACGGTACTCAACACCCTGAAGTCGGGCTCGGTTACCCTCAGAAGCACCGCAGGCGAACACGGCATCACCGTAGGACGCGGAAATCTTCCCACCCTGGTCATCTGGACAAAGGAGCATGAGAAAGCCCCGTTTGTCTGCATCGAGCCGATGTACAGCTTCCAGGATGCCTCACGGGCGAGTGAAATCTCAGAGATGGAAGGCATGATGCACTTCTCTGCCGGAGAGAAGAGAACGTTCAGCAACACCTTCACGTGCTTCTAGGAGCGAAGGGTTGCAACCACCCGAACCGGCGAACCATCTGCATCCTTGTAGAGCAGAGGCAGGCACACCAGTTCGACCCGCTTGCCGACGATCGGTCCAAGGTTCGCCAGGTTTTCGATGATGAGCCCATCCGCTGAAAGTATCTGGTGATGCAACGGGAAAGACAGGTCCCCTTCCCCATCAGGGTTGGGGATATCAAAACCAAAGAGGCGGACACCCATCTCCAACAGATGGGTGACAACCTCTTGTGTAAGCGTGCATGCACGCTTTCCGTACTCGGTGTAGAAGATGATGGCATCATACCCAAGTTCTGAAGACGGGAGATCCTGTATCCCCAACCGGTCCAAGGTCGTGCAATCCAGGACATAAGCTGTGGCAAAGAAGCGATCGGGAGAATAGGTGTCCAGGCTCCTGTTGCCTTCCAGCATGTGGTGCGGGCTGTCCATATGGGTGGAAGAGTGCGAACCGAAGCTGAGTTGGGTCAGGTTCCAGCCCTCCTGCTCAAGGGTATGGAAAGCACTCAGGCGTACGGGAGGGTCTCCTGCGTATCCTTGCTGCCCATCGGTGAGCACTCGCGTCAGGTCAAAACGACGGACAGCAGCCTCGCTCTTCTTCTGCTCATACAGCTGGTGGCTGAACGCCTTGCGTGCACTTTCATAGATGATCTGACGCAAGGCATCGGAAGCCTCGTGCTCCTTGAGCTGATGATGGAGCCGATAGAGCAAATCCAACGCAGCCTGCTCGGCCCGATCCTGGATGAGCGGAACATCCTTGCGATAGGCAAGATAGGCGTTCACCTTCGTCACATCCGTCCCGATCAGGGAGAGAGCAACGGCTTTTGCCTCCTCCCTTCTCGGAAGAGGGAAGCTTTCGTAATCCAAACGCACCAGTGTGATTCCTTCCTTGCCAGCCAGACTGGGGTCGATATCAGGGACCCCGGCCAAGTCGATGAGCAGCAACGGACCCTTCACCTGCTCGTAGGAGAGCGTGTAATCCATCCCTTTCGTAGCACTGACGACGGCCGCTACCGTTTCAAGGGAAGAGAACCGCTGTTCATACGCTATGGCTCTGACATGATCGGGAAGCAAGAGATCGGCCTTCTCCATGTCTCGGAACGTCATGGTCACCTCATACCCTTTCGTTGCCAGATGGGAGGAGACCAGTCGTGCAAGCGAACTGCTTCCGATCACCAGAATCCTTTTTTGGACAAGAGAAGCGAGCTGGGCTTCCACAAAGTCCGCCACCGTTTTGTCGGGCACCTGCAGGTCCACACTGGCCTGCACCCGCTTTGCCGTGGTAACCGCCTCCCGAAAGAGATACTCCAGCAAGGGAGAAGCACAGCCTGCGAGACGGGACCGGTCGATGCTTGCCATCAATTGGCTGATGATCTGGTCCTCCCCGAAGAGAGGGCTGAGCAAGCCGCACCCCAAGTGAAAGAGGTGATCCAAAGCTTCTTGCCCATGCTTGAGGTACACGTGGGGTTTCCAGGCAAGAATGGAGAGGGAGAGCGAGCGCAGGAACGGCTCGGCCACATCGGTCTTCGCTTGCTCGTACCATACTTCCACCCGGTCACAGGTGCACACGATCACCACTGCATTGCTCTGGGTACGCTTTTTCACCTGTACGCAGGCATCGAGCAGCTGTTCCTCGGAAAAGGAAAATGAGGCGAAGTGCTCGCTGCCCAATTGGTCAAACCGAAGACCGGCCACAGCCAAGGCATTCATACACTGCCTCCCAGTCGCTCTGCATGGAACAAGTACTGCTGGGCCAGCGCCGCATAGGGTGCAAAATAGGTGGCATCCTTGCCCGGATACCGGTTGCGCATCACTTTCAGCATCCAGGTGTCCAACGGAAACGCATCCATGCGATGAAAGGCAAAAACCAAAATGCATGCGGCAACCTTAGGCCCTACGCCTCGAATGGTCATGAGCAGCTTTGCAGCTTCCTGTGTGGCATGATGGGGAACCTCATCAAGCAGGGCATGGGATCTGATGGCATCCAGAAGGTAGGGGGCGCGGAACCCCATGCCCAGCGACCTCAGATCCTCTTCCGTTGCCTCAGAGAGTTGCCTGGGTGTGGGAAATGCAAACTGCCCGGGTTCCACTTCGCTGCCATACCTTTGGCTCAACGTGCGGTACATGGTACGGATGCGCTTGATGTTGTTGTTCTGGCTCAGCAAGAAGGAGATGAGCACCTCCCAGGGATCTTGGTTGAGCAGGTGCAATCCTGCATAGCTTCGTATGCAGGAGGCAAGATGGGGATCGAGGGCGCTGAGATATGCCTGCGCGTTCCCATACTCCCAGTCCAGATCGAAATAGGCTGCCAGCTCAGGGTCTTTTGCGACAACCGAAGCAAAATCCCTCTCTTCAAAACGAATCACACGGTCAAACAGGACCGCCTCATAGAGCGATCCTGTTTTTGTCCAGGCAAAGGTTTGGCCGCAGAACAGCGTTTGTTCCAAGTTGATGTCCATAGCGCCACTCTACCAAAGGAGAAGCCTGAATGCAAGCAAACCTACTTTGCCGAGCGCGTGGAGATCGGGATGAATCCATTGAAGAGGGCCGTGAACTGCCCGTTTCTGCTAGGCAGCCCCAGGTTCTGATTCTTGGTGTTGATGAACATCACCGGAGCATAGAAGACCTTTGCATCCTCGCTTTTGGCATGATGCAGCAACTGACGCGCCACATCCGCAGCAAGATCGGGGGCATGCGGGTACATCGAACTCCCAACGATGATCCACCACAGGTTCTCACCCTCCCTGTACGCCTTCAGGTGCGGGTAGCGTTGCAGAGCCTCGCTTCGGAAGAGAATCTCGTACTGTTGTTGTTCCAAGATGCGCTGTACATGCGCAATCCCCATTACATGCAGAGCCTCCTGGCTCAACAGCTGGTAGGATGCTGCCGTCCGTGCTGCTTGGACAACCGGATATTTGAACAGCTCTCTCATACCCTATTGTAGCATAGAAACCGGGGTACTCAAGAGCGTGTGCATCATTCGCTGAAGAGCCAGGTCGATAGATAGCGCTCGCCGGTATCGGGAAGAACGACTACGATGGTCTTCCCTGCATTCTCTTCCCGGCGGGCCAGGTCGAGGGCCACACTGAGCGCTGCACCACTGCTGATGCCGACCAGCAAGCCTTCCATCCTGGCAGCAAGGCGGGCAGTCTCTCCGGCTTTGGCATCCTCCACCGTAACAATTTCATCAATGATGGTACGATCAAGCGTGGCTGGGACAAAACCTGCTCCGATGCCCTGGATCTTATGCGGACCCCCATGTCCCTCACTGAGCACGGGACTGGTAGCCGGTTCCACGGCAACAATGCGAATGGAGCTCTTCTGCTCCTTCAGGTATTTGCCCACCCCGCTGACGGTCCCTCCGGTACCGACACCGGCGACAAAGATATCCACACACGTATCTGCATCTTCCCAGATCTCAGGACCGGTGGTCCGGTAGTGCACTTCAGGATTGTCAGGGTTTTCAAACTGGGAAGGAATGAAGGAGTTCGCTGTATAGCGCGCAATCTCCTCGGCCTTTGCGATTGCACCCTTCATGCCCAAGGAACCATCGGTGAGCACCAATTCCGCTCCCAGGGCGGTCAAGAGCTTTCTCCGCTCCATGCTCATGGTCTCGGGCATGGTGATGATGAGATGGTAGCCTTTCACCGCACAGACGTAGGCAAGCCCGACACCGGTATTCCCGCTGGTGGGCTCGATGATGACCGAGCCAGGCTTCACAAGACCTCGGCTTTCGGCACCTTCGATCATGGCCAAGGCTATCCTGTCCTTGATACTGGACAGGGGATTGAAACTCTCCACCTTCACCAGTACGGTTGCTCTGCCGGTGTCCAAGCGATTGATCCTGATCAAAGGGGTATGCCCGATCTTCTCGGTTATGTTCTGGTATATATGGCCACTCATCGTCATCTGCCTCCAACTGCTGAATCTTTATATCCTAGTAAGCTTGTAGATATAATAGTATTTCAAGGAAGGCTGAGCGTCAACCCCCCTAGATCACATAGGTGAACCACTCTGCTTTGGTAACCTCAGCAAGCGTCAGGCCTTCAAACACCTTTTTCACTTCCTGGTCGAGCTTCTGGTAAAAGTGCAGGCGGATGGAACGTTCAATGGCACTTTCCTCGCCCTGGGGAACCTCCTCAAAGGCGATATTCCCCTCCAGGACATCCAGCACATCATAGATGAGAATCTGGTCAGGACTTCGACTCAGCAAGTATCCGCCACCCGAACCTTTGACGGAGATCAGGAAATTGCTGCGGGTCAGCAGCAAGGCAACCTGCTGGAGGTATTTCTCACTGAGTTTCTGTCGCTGGGCGACGATTGAGAGGGCTATGGGCCCTTCCATGCCATGTTCTGCAATATCGACAAGCAGCCTCAGGCCATACCGGCCACGGGTTGAGATTTTCATATGCCACCCCCAGCTTCACTTTCGACCAGATGGGAAGCAAGATCTGCAATGGTGACTTGCTTGGAGAAATCAACAACGGCACTCTGGAGCAAGGCCCAGATCTGGTGGGTCTTGCAGGCATCGGTGCGTTCACACCCCTTGCACGGAGCGGGCTCAAAGTCACCCTCACTCGCACTGAGCACCTCATGACAGGTAATGTCCGGCCGGGCAAGACGATATCCACCCTGCACACCCCGTTCCGCTTCCACCAGCTCAGCCTTGCGAAGGGGAATCATCAGTTGCTCAAGATAACCGCTGCTGATGCCGGTAGCCTCACTGATGCTGCGGATACTGCAATTTTCCCTGCAGGTTGCCAAATACACCAAGGTTTGCAGGGAGTATCTTCCTTTTGTCGATAATTTCATATCTAGAAGGTATCAGTAGCCAGTATCCACGTCAATAGCAACAAAATTGTATACAAACTGTTCACCTTCCATAATTGCTGTGCTAAAATGCCATTGCTTACCAAGACCAGAACGTGAAATTTCACCTTATTTCACTCAGAACCAAGGAATCCTTATGAATCTGCTTCTTTATTTGCTTATTCTGCATGGTGCGGGGACTGCCGGAGGGCTGTTGTTGCGCAAATTTCGTCTTCCTGCAGGAGCTCTTGTGGGAGCCCTGCTGGCAGCAATGCTCTTCAACAGCGTGTATACAACAGATCTTTTGTATCCCACCGAGCTGAGAATTTTCATACAAATACTCTCTGGCCTTGTCATTGGTACACGCTTCACCCGATCAGACATCCGCTCCTTGCGAAGCATGGCACTTCCTGTATGCATCCTCATGACCGTGTTGCTTGCTACGAATCTCCTGTTTGCGTTCATCATGGAGTATGCAACCGAACTGAGCTTCATGACCTCGTTCTTTGCATGTGCCCCCGGAGGGGTCTCCGACCTTGCCCTGGTGGCCACTGATTTCGGGGCCGTCATGGAGCATGTTGCGCTGCTGCAGCTCTTCCGCCTGATCACGGTAATCCTTGTCTTCCCTCCCATGATCCGAAAGATGCTGGGCATCGGACCCCAACCGAAACAGACTGCAGTTCGCTCCATGGAAAGAGAAGGGACCGTGCCTGGCCAGCTGGCAACCTTCGCCTGCGCTTTGGCAGGGGGGTTGGCCTTCCACTTGCTCGCCGTACCAGCCGGGGCAATCCTCGGAGCCATCCTTGCGGTTGCCCTGCTGAACCTCGGTACGGACGCAGCCTCCTATCCGCTGTCCCTGAAGGTGCTGGTCCAGATAGCTGCAGGAACATACATTGGAAGCAAAATCACCCTCAACACCCTCTCCTCACTGCATGTCTTGCTTGTCCCTGCACTGATTCTGGTTGTTGAGCTCTTTTTCATGGCATTTGTTGCTGCGGGCATCCTCAAAAAAGTCTGTCGCCTCAGTTGGGCGACAGCGCTCTTCTCAGCCACTCCCGGAGGAATCCAGGAGATGGGCCTTATCAGTGATGAGTTGGGATTGGAAACCCCCAAGATCGTCCTGATGCATACCTTTCGCATCCTGGCAGTCCTGGGGGTCCTTCCCATACTAGCCGGCCTGTTCGGATGAATCAGGCAGGGTTGTAGAGATTTGAAGTCGGGAAACGCGGGTCGCTGGTCACATTGAGCGCAAGCTTGCGCAAGCCTGAGGAGTCTCCTGAGCTGGGAATGTGCGTCATGTGCACTTCACACCCGTTCAGCTGGGGGAGCACTGCGGAAGCTTTCTTTGCATCCTCACTGATGGCACAGCTCATCGCAAGACAGATCAGCACCTCATCAAGGTTCAGGCTTACGCCCCTGCCCCTCAGCACATCTCGCTTCATGGACGTGACGGACTGCACGATGGCAGGGGGAATCAGATCCACCTCATGGTCGATATGGGCAAGCACCTTCACAGCATTGAGAATCAGGGCGGATGAAGCATGCAAAAGCGGAGAGTTGCACCCGGTGACGATGCTGCCGTCGGCAAGTTCAATTGCTGCAGCACATACGATGCCATTGATGCCCTTGCCCCGTTCAAGGCCTGTCTCCAGTGCAGCGGAGGCCGCAGGAACCACCGGCCGGTCGCCTGTGCTGAGCTTGGCTCCTTCCATGATGGAGCGGCTTCGCTCCACCGTTTCCTTGCTGCCGATACCCTGCACGTACTCACAGGCAGCACGGTAGTAGCGGCGGATGATCTCCTGCTGGCCCGCCTTGCGGACAACCTCGTCATCGATGATGCCGTACCCACAGCGATTGACCCCCATGTCAGTGGGGCTCTTGTAGATGCACTCTTCCCCGGTGATTTTGGTAAGAATCCTGTTAAGAAGCGGATACGCCTCAAGATCGCGCGAATAGTTGACCGTAATCTGGTTGTAGGCACTTGCATGGAAGTGGTCGATGAGGTTCTTGTCCCCGATATCGGCAGTTGCACTCTCATAGGCAATATTCACCGGATGGTCGATCGGAAGATTCCAGATGGGAAAAGTTTCGAACTTGGAGTATCCGCTGCGCAGGCCTGACTTGTAGTCATGGTACATCTGCGACAGACAGGTGCCAAGCTTTCCCGAGCCCGGGCCGGGAGCGGTGACAATGACCACAGGCCTGTCGGTCTCGATGTAGGGATTGGCCCCGTAGCCCTCATCGCTTACGATGAGATCCACATCATTGGGATACCCTCGGGTTGCCTTATGGGTGTACACGGTGATGCCCCGCTGCTCAAGAATGCTCTTGAATTGGATGGCTCCCGGTTCCTCGTCGAAGCGGGTGATGACTACCTTGGTAACCTTCAGACCCCACTTGGAGAAGTCGTCGATCATCTTGAAGACATCGGTATCATAGGTGATGCCGAAGTCACTGCGCATCTTTCGACGCTCGATGTCTCCGCTGTGGATGCAGATGATTACGTCTATCTGGTCCTTGAGGGACTGGAAGACCCGCATTTTCACATTCGGGTCAAAGCCCGGCAGCACACGCGCTGCATGATAGTCAAAAAGCAGCTTGCCACCGCATTCCAGATAGAGCTTTCCGTCACTCATCTTCACCCGTTCGAGGATGTAGTGCCGCTGCTCCTCGAGATACTTCTCGTTGTCAAAACCTATTGCTTTCACATTCCCACCTTCAGTATTTCACTTGCTGCGCAATTTTGTCTGCAGTCTCTTTGTCGAACAATTTGGCTATGATCGCCAAGGCAAAATCCAGGGCACTGCCGGCTGCCTGGGCGGTAATGAGGTTGCCATCGGTGACGACCTTCTCATCGCTCAGCTTCAGATCAGGACAGCAGCTTTCGGTACCCGGGTAGCCGGTGACACGCTTGCCGTCGAGCAATCCTGTTTTTCCCAGAACCACTGCAGGCGCAGCACAAATTGCTGCCACCACCCCCTGCTGGGCTGTCCTGATGACCGTCTCAAGGACTGCAAACGATGCGGCAAGATGCTCCGACCCCTTCCCGCCACCGGGAAGCACGACACAATCATACTCCTGGTCACTGCAGTCGGAAAGAAGCGTATCAGCATGCACCACAAGGGCATGCGATCCTCTGACCTCAAGCGCATCAAGGCCGGCAACCGTTACCTTTGCACCGCTTCGGCGAAGCAGGTCGATCGGGCAGATTGCCTCGATTTCTTCAAATCCGTCAGCGAGAATGACCAATACAGAGGGTACCATACTACCTCCCAACCTCAGAGCGGCTGGATAAAGCCGCCTTCCTTTCGAGCCTTGCGAAGCAGTTCGCAAGCATGCACCAGTATGCGTTCGGTCTCATCCCAGCCGATGCATGCATCGGTGACCGAGACCCCATATTTGAGCAGGGAGAGATCGGAAGGAATCTTCTGGCACCCCTGTGCCAGATTGCTTTCCAGCATGAAGCCCCGTATCGCTTTCTCCCCATAACAGACCTGATCGATGACCGTACGCAATACGCGTTTCTGCCGCTCATAGTTCTTGCGTGAATTCGCATGGCTGCAATCGACGATGATGGCGGGATTGACCGCCTCTTTCTCCATCAGCAGCCGGGCATTTTCGACATCGTCCTCATAGTAGTTCGGGCTGTCATCGCCGCCGCGCAGGATGAGGTGACAGCAGTCATTGCCCGTGGTACGGAAAATGGCACTTGCACCATTGCCGTCCATACCGATGAAGGAAGCGGGTTGGTGAGCGCTCTTGATGGCGTTGATTGCGTTCAGCAAATCCCCGCTGGTGCTGTTCTTGAATCCTACGGCAACACTCAGACCGCTGGCAAGGTTGCGGTGTATCTGGCTTTCGGTGGTCCTGGCCCCGATGCTCGACCAGCTCATCAGCTCATCGATGTATTGGGGAATGATCGGGTCAAGGACCTCACACCCTACCGGCAAGCCGACCTTGATGATCTTCAGCAACAGCGAGCGGGCAAGCTCGATGCCCCCGGCAATATCGTAGGAGCCATCCATGCGCGGGTCGAGAATCAGGCCCTTCCAGCCGCCGACTGTCCTCGGTTTCTCAAAGTACGTCCGCATGACGATGAAAAGCTCATCGGAGAGGGAGTCTGCAAGAACCTTGAGCTTCTGTGCATATTCGAGGGCAGCGATGGGATCATGCAGAGAACAGGGACCTACGATTGCGAGCAATCGCTGGTCCCTTCCTTGTATGATATCGTTGACTGTCTGTCGTGAGTGATGGATGAATGCAGCCATTTCCTCATCAACAGGAAACCGTTTCACCAACTCATCAGGAGTGGCGAGACTCTCCACCGCACGAATTCTGATATCTACGTTTGCCATGGTATATCCTTTTGGAAGATATACCATACTTGGGCGCACTACCTCAAGACGGTTCTTGCTCCTTCGGCCCGTCATCCTTGAGCCGTGAGTAGAGGAATCGCTTGATCTTCTGTGTGGGAGTGCGCTGGAACGGCTCTTCCTGCAGCTCAGCCGCACTGAGCCTGCTGAATGCCGAAAGCTCCTTGTTCACATCCTCCCGGATCTTAGCCACATACTTGAGGGCCTCAACCTTTGCATCGTTGACATTCAGTGCCATCTTTTGGGCAAAGAGCTCAATGTCAATCTTGACCAGGGCAATCAGGCCACCCTTCTCGGGGATCACCAAAGATTCGGTAACGAAACTCTGGTTGTTGATGACCGCTTCGATCAGCTCAGGGTAGATGTTCTCTCCCCCGCTTCCCAGGATCATGGTCTTTGTCCGTCCCTTGATGGAGAGGCGCCCATGCTTGTCCAGATGGCCAAGGTCACCGGTTCGGAAATATCCGTCGCTGGTGAAGCTGGCCTTGTTGAGCTTATCATTGCCATAGTAGCCCTGCATGACGTTCGGGCCCTTCACGAGAATCTCCCCCACCCCGGTCTGCGGATCGGGATCCTCAAGCTTCACCTCCACATGCTCAACCAGCTTGCCGATTTTTCCCACAAAATGTTTCTTGGGGAGTCCTCCGGCGATCAGGGGAGCGGTCTCGGTGAGGCCGTAGCCGATGGCATACGGGAATTTTGCATCCGCGAGAAACTGTTCAACCTCACGGTCGAGCGGAGCTCCACCGATGCCGAAGAACTTGAGTCTTCCGCCGAAGGTCCCTTTGAGCTTGCGGCCGATGATGCGGGAAATGAACTTGCGGGTCACGGAGAAGCGCAGCCATTTTGCGATATTCTCGTTGTCACGCAGTACCGGCAACACCGATGAGCGGTAGACCTTTTCCATCAGCAGGGGAACGGTCATGACTATCCTCGGCTTGACTTCCTTGAGGGCTGGCAGCAATACGGAGGGGGCCGGAGCCTTGCCCAGGTATACAATCTCACAACCACGCATCAGTTCAAGGATCTGACCGGTGGTGAACTCATAGACATGGCTGATGGGAAGGATGGAAAGCACCTTGTCAGAGGGCTTCAGGTTGACATAGACATCAGTGGAGACGTCCGCATTCCATACCAGGTTCTTGTGCGTCAACATGACGCCCTTGCTGTTTCCGGTGGTACCGCTGGTATAGATGAGCGATGCAAGGTCATCCTCACGGGCCAGGGAGGCCTGACGCAGCTGTTGCGCCTTGGCATCCATCTTGCGCCGGGTTATGTCGCGGCCGGGGGCTGCACTGAACTGTGCACGGTCCTCCAGCTGGGCGCTGATCGGCTCAGGGATGTGGAAGAGGTCTTCCATGCGCACAAGGAAGGATGGCTGATTCTTGATGAAGGGTTTCACTTTCTCAAAATGCTTGGCATTGACCACAATACCTTTCGCCTTTGAGTGCTCGAGAATCTGACAAGCTTCCTTGGAAGAAAAATCGGGCAGGATGGGAACCGCAACACAGCCGATGCTGGTGATGCCGAAGTAGGCGATCAGCCAGGTGGGACAGCTCTCCCCCATCACTGCGATGCGATCGCCACGGACAAACCCCTGTTCGAGCAGGAAAACCGAGATGGCATCCTTCATGCTCTTCAGCTGGGCATAGGTGACAGCGCTTTCCGGCTCAGCATAGGTACGCAGCGCTATGCGCTTTGCGTTTCTGCTGACGGTGCATTCCACCACCGACTCCATCGTGTACTCAGTGACGGCCTTCATTTTCAGACCATCATCACGCTTCAGTCCCTTGATTTTCTTGTAAGACCACACTACGGCCTTCTTTTGTTTCTTAGATTTCGCTTTGCTCATTTCGCCTCCCGTTCTGGACCATACCATTGGTTCTTTCGGCACACGGTGAATGGGGTGTTCACCATCTTGTGTGCAGCCTTCTCCAAGAGGGCGGGATCATTATTGACATCCGACATATGGATGAAATAGACATGATTGCCACAAAATCCACTCTCCTGCAAAAAGGAGAGGGCCTGGTGGTTGGAAAGATGGCCGTACTGGCCGTCGATTCGCCGCTTCAGATACACCGGATAGGGGCCGGTGGCGAGCATCTCCGGATCGTAGTTAGCCTCAAGGAAGAGTACCGTTGCACTCTTGGCGAGGCTTCTTTGCTCTTCGGTGGTGATGCCGGTATCGGTGAGCACCATGTACTGCTCGTCCTGATAGCGTACATGCCAGCCTACCGACCCACAGCTGTCATGGCTGGTGGGAAAACAGAACAAGGTGAAGGGGCCAACCTCAATCAGCTCAAACGGCGTGATGGGATTGACCAACTGATCGGGGATGCCGAGTTTTGCAAACTGGACCACCTCACCTTCACATGCATGTTTGTTCAGATAGACATCCACACCCTTCTTGCGGGCAAGCGTTCCCACTCCCTTTGCATGATCAGGGTGCAAATGGGTCACGCAAACAGCCTTCAGGGTGGAGTATTCGACTCCGAACCGCTCAAGACGCCTGCACAACTCCACTACACTGTATCCTTGGTCGATCAGGATGGAAGAAACCCCATCGCTGAACACATAGCTGTTTCCGCTCGAGCCGCTACCGAGAACTGCATAGGTGAGCATATCAGGCCTCACCCCAGCTCTTCAGGACTTCCAGATCGAAACAGGTATGCACCCGACCCTTGCTTCTGAGGATCGGGGTTTTCAAAAGCTCGGGATGCTCGACAAGTTCCTCCCTGGGGTCGAACTCACGATAGGAGTATCCCTGCTTCTTATAATAGGCGCCCTCACTGTCAATGAGCGAGAGCGGCTCATAGGCTCTGAAAAGACTATCCCACTCACCTTCCGAGAGGGATCGCTGGGCCAAATCCACAAACTGAAAGGGAAGATTTCTTTCCTTGCAGCTTCTGATGGCTTTGGCTGTTTCCTTGCACTTCTTGGTGCCGATGATCTGAATCATGCATTCCCCTGGCTCAGCGTGTATCTTTATTATACTATCTGAGCCAAGGGAAAATTGCAATGAAGGAACAAATATCGCCTTCCGCACAGATTGCCCGCCAAAGGATTAGCTTACAAACAATTCCTGTATCTCATCCTTGTAGATCCGGTTGATCTCAAAGCGCTTGAGTTCCTGCTTGGCGCTCAACTCCTTGCCAACCTCGAAACTCTTGGTAAGCAACTTGAAGCGCACGATGTGCTCAAAACTCTTGAAACCCTGCTTGCTGCTGATGATCTCGCCGATGCTGCGCTCAATCAGATCCTTCACTTCCTGCATGCCGGCAAGCTTGTCAACAAGGTAGGGGATCTGCTTCTCTTTGAGGTACTCCTCAATGCGCTTGCGGTTCGGAACAATCAGTGCAGCAAGATACTTCTGATCCTGACCAAGCACGATGGCCTGCTCGATGAACTCACTTTCGCAGAGCTTTGCCTCGATGGGAACCGGCTCAAGATTCTCACCGCCGCTGAGGACAATGGTATCCTTGGCACGTCCGCACAGGGAGAACTCACCCTTGTGCGTCCACATACCCAAATCACCTGTGTCGAGCCAGCCCTCTTTGCTGAGTACCTTGTCCGTCAGGTCCTGGCGCTTGTAGTAGCCCTTCATCACCTGAGGTCCACGGACCATAACCACGCCCTTGGCGCCGGGCTTGGCCTCTTCTCCCGTCTCATCGACGATGCGCACCTCGGTACCGGGAAGCGGGCTTACCGTCCGTTTCACCCCTGCCTTGAGCGGGCGAACCGCCACCACCGGGGCACTCTCGGTAAGTCCATAGCCATCAAGCAGCTTGACCCCGATGGAGGCGAAAAACATATCGACGCCGGCACTGAGCGATCCACCTCCGCTTACTCCGGCTATGAAATTGGTGCCCAGCTTCTGCTTCACCTTGGAGAAGACCAGATGGTTTCCGAGCCGGTAGAGCGGATAGAGCAGGACAGTCGGCAGGAAACCGACGAGTGCATCCAGGAATCTGCTGCGCTTCCTGAAGGTTGCCACTTGCCCGAACAGCAGGTCGCGGTTGCGGCTGTAGAGTGCAGCAACCTTGACGAAGAAAGAGAACAGCGACTTGGCTACCGGACTCTTGGTCTTCATGCTTGCAAAGACGCCGGCCTTGACGGCTTCCCAGATACGGGGAACCGAACCCATCCAGTGGGGATTGACGACGGCAAGGTCTGCCAGAAGTATCGAGCCCAAGGGCTTGGAGTAGGCAACCGTGGAGGCGTTGCTGAGAATGACATACTGCAGGATTCGCTCGAAGGAGTGCCAGACAGGAAGTACGCTCAGCCATCGCTGGCCCGGAGCGAATCTCTGGATAAGACGGGGCACCGCCTCTAGCTGGTAAGCAAAGTTGAGATGCGTGAGCATGACACCCTTCGGGTCTCCGGTGGTACCGCTGGTGAAGATGATTGTCGCCACTTCCCCAATGGTACCCTTGCTGCGCTCTTGCTCGATGAAGAGTGCAACCTTCCGGTCGTTGAGCAAGGCCCTTCCCTCCTCGATGAGGTTCTGGTAGAGCAAGACTTCCACCCCTTCGGCAAGAGTGGTGTCAGCAAGCTGGGCCGGGGTGAACTCCCTGTCCATGACAATGAGGGTCTTCAGCTGAGGCAGCTTGTCGATCAGATTGAGAATCTTGCGAAGCTGTACGGCGTTCTCGACAAAACAGAAAGTTGCTTCGGTGACCGAGAGGATGAAGCTGATCTCATAGGGCATGGCATCCCGTCCCCGGGGAACATCCGCCGCCCCAAGGGTAAGAATCGCCAGGTCACTGGCAAGCCATTCGCTGCGGTTGTCACTGATCAGTCCAACCAGATCCCCCCGCCTGACTCCTCGCTTGGACAAGGAGGCTGCAAGGCTGTTCACCTCACTGTAGAGTTCGGAATACGATACCGATTTGAAGACGCCGGTGGCGTCCTTGCTCATCTGTACTGCGTAGGCAGGATAACGATTCACGATATCGGCAAACATTTGGGGTATGGTTCTATACATATAGTCCTCCATGTAAGGTACTATCTACTTTATAAACATTATTTCACTATTTGTCAATCTGTCAAAATAAAAGCTTTGCGTCCCCTATTCCTTACAACACCTACACCTAAAACCAATCCTTGAACCAAATAGGCCAAAGAACGACGGAAGAAGGCACTTCCCCGTCATCCGCTCTGCAAACAAAACCCCAGAAGCTGACAAATATTGACTCTTTGAGGCCAAAGGAACCATAATGGCCCAATACCATAAGGAGTGAGAATCCCATGAAAGAACGTATTTCCGCACTACTCAAACGAAAGAGCTCAGACGAGATGGTCACCGCAGAAGGCTGGGTCCGTACCAAGCGTGACAGCAAGAACGTCTGCTTTCTTGAGGTGAATGACGGATCGTGTTTGAAGGGATTGCAGGTGGTCATCGACAAGGAGAAGCTTGCAGACCAGAACCTCATCGCTTCCATCACCACCGGTTGCTCGGTCATCTGCAGAGGACCTATCGTAGAGAGTGCCGGCGGCAATCAGGATGTGGAGATGGCGAGCACCGACATCACCTTGGTCGGAGAGTGTCCGGTGGACACCTACCCCTTGCAGAAGAAACGCCATACCATCGAATACCTTCGTGAAATCGCCCACCTCCGGGCAAGAACCAATATGTTCGGCGCGGTTGCCCGTGTACGCAACACCCTCAGCTTTGCCGTACACCAGTTCTTCCAGGAATACGGCTTTGCCTATGTGAACACTCCCATCATCAGTGCCAGTGACTGTGAAGGGGCCGGCGAACAGTTTCTGGTGACCACGCTCGACCTGCTCAACACCCCCAAGACAGAGGAAGGTACAGTCGATTACTCCAAGGACTTCTTCGGCAAGCAGGCTTTCCTGACGGTTAGCGGCCAGCTTGAGGGCGAGACCTATGCCATGGCCCTGAAGAACATCTACACCTTCGGCCCCACCTTCCGAGCCGAGAACTCCAACACCAAGCGCCACCTCTCCGAATTCTGGATGGTTGAACCGGAAATGGCTTTCTGCGACCTCACCCAGAACATGGAGATCGCCGAGGCCTTCCTCAAGTATCTCTTCAAGACCGTCTTGGAGAAGTGCAGCGAGGATATGGCCTTCTTCAGCAAGTTTGTCGAAAGCGGCATGGAAGAGACACTTCGCACGATCGTGGACACCCCGTTTGCCCACCTCACCTACACCGAAGCTGTCAAGGAGCTGGAGAAACACAACGATGAGTTCGAGTTCCCCGTAAGCTGGGGCAGTGACTTGCAGAGCGAGCACGAGAAGTACCTCACCGAGGTGGTATGCAAGCGCCCGGTCATCGTCACCGACTACCCGAAGGAAATCAAGGCGTTCTACATGAAGCTCAACGAGGATGGGAAGACGGTACGCGGCATGGACGTTCTGGTTCCCAGGCTCGGCGAGATCATCGGAGGCAGCGAAAGAGAGGCAAACCTCGAGGTGCTGACCAAGCGCATGGAGGAACTCAAGCTCGATCCGGAGGCCTATTGGTGGTACCTCGACCTGAGAAGGTACGGTTCGGTCCCCCATGCAGGCTTCGGCCTTGGCTTTGAACGGCTTGTCCAGTATGTGACGGGCATGGGAAACATCCGTGATGTCATCCCATATCCCCGAGCTCCGAAACTTGCAGACTTCTAGACCATCAGGCGGTGCGATGCACCGCCTGTTCTCTTTTTGCCGAGCCTTGACAGCAGGGACAAACGGGTCGACACTGAACGTGGAGGCACGCCTATGGGGCTTCTCATCAGCGTTGTCCTGACATCTCTGCTCGGATTCTTTCTCTGCATCCGGTTTGTACACTGGATCAAAAACCAGCGTGTGCAATCTGAAGCGGTACACCACATCGCTTCCCTGATCGAGGACGGTTCGCAAGTCTTTCTGCGCCGGGAGATGGAGAGCCTTCTGCTCTTCTGTTCGGTCATGGCACTGTTGCTTGCCCTTTTGCTTCCAGAGGTTATCTTCCTCCATCCCAGCATTGCAAACCTCACCGTTGCACTCACCTACCTGGGGGGATGTTCCCTCAGTGCCCTGTGTGCGATGGTCGGCATGGGGGTTGCCACCAAAGCGAATGCACGGACAGCGGAGGCTGCACAGACGAGTCTTGGATCTGCATTCCTGATCTCATTCCGGGGCGGTTCGGTCATGGGTATCTTTGTCGTGTGCACCAGTCTGCTCGGCATAACCTTGCTGCTTGCCATCGGTGCGGACGCAATCCACCTCTTCTCCTTCAGCTTCGGGGCAAGCAGCCTTGCCCTCTTTGCCAAGGCAGGGGGCGGCATCTTTACGAAAACCGCCGATATCAGTGCAGACCTGGTGGGAAAGGTGGAACTTGGCCTTGCCGAGGATGACTATCACAACCCTGCAGTCATCGCCGACAATGTGGGAGACAATGTGGGGGATGTGGCGGGAATGGGATGTGACCTGTTCGACTCGTACGTCGCCTCACTCACCGCCTCGCTGGTGATGGCCTTCTCCTTGGGCAGAGCCTACATCTCCCTGATTCTGGCCTACAGTCTCTGCGGAATGGCTTCCACCATCCTGATGGTGGGCAGTGTGCGTCTGGGAACCAAGCACTCGGTCAGTACGACCCTGAATCGCTACACCTGGGGCACCAGCATACTCTTCCTTGCCAGCTCACTGCTTGTCACCTTGGGGATGAACGCTCCGCTTCGGCTCTACCTGTGCAGTATGGTCGGCCTGGGAGTAGGGACCCTGATCGGCCTGATAACCAACCACTACACCGACGATCGCCATGCTCCGGTGCAAAAGGTTGCTGCCATGGGCAGGCAGGGGCCGGCATTCACCGTGTTGGGGGGCTTTTCCTATGGCTTGCTCTCCACCCTCCCCGCCCTTATCGGCATTGCCCTTGCAGCCTTGCTCTCCTATGTGCTGGCCTCACCGCTTGGAAGTGGCATGGGATTTTTCGGCATCTCCCTCTCCTCGGTGGGAATGCTCAGCATCGTAGGGATGGTTGTCTCCAACGATGCCTACGGACCGATCGTGGACAATGCCCGTGGTCTGGTGCAGATGTGCAACCTTGGGGATACGGCCCTCGAGCATACGGACAGCCTGGACAGCGCAGGCAATACGGCAAAGGCTGTCACCAAAGGGTTTGCCATTGCCGCGGCAGGGCTTGCGGTGCTCTCCTTGTTGGGCGCCTATCTCTCGGAGGTGAACGTTCATCAGCGATTGCTGGGAATACCGGTGACTGCAACGCTTGATCTCTTTGACCCGAGGCTCTTCTTCGGCCTGATCACAGGCAGCAGCATCCCTGCAGCCTTCAGCGCGATGCTCATCAGGTCCGTCCAGCAGAATGCCATGGAGTTGGTCGGCGAGATACACCGCCAGTTCTCCTCCATCGAGGGTTTGTCCGAGGGCAAGGAGGGAGTGCTGCCCGATTACCATGCCTGCATCGATCTTGCCACCACCCTCGCCTTGAAAAAACTGCTGGCAAGCGGGGTGTTCATCATCCTCTCCACGCTTGCCGTCGGCTGGATAGGAGGCCCGATTGCAGTGGGAGGCTTCATCATGGGCAACATCATCAGCGGACTGTTGCTTGCCCTCTTCATGGCCACCTGCGGAGGCTTGTGGGACAATGCCAAAAAGTATGTGGAGGCTGGGCATGAGGGGGGAAAACAGTCAGAGGCCCACCGATCGGCAGTCATCGGGGATACCATAGGCGATCCACTGAAGGATACTGCAGGGCCCTCCATCAACACCCAGATCACCTTGGTAACCTTGGTTGCCTCCTTGTGCGCCTCCCTGTTCCTTCGCTACTCCCTCTTCTAGCGGGGAACCTTGAGCATGGCCCATACCAGAAGCTGGCTCACCGAATGGGCCCCGCTCTTGAGAAAGAGATGCTTCTTGTGCGCGATGACCGTGGAACTCTGGATGCCCAGCTGCTCTGCCACTTCCCTGGTATCCTTGCCGCTGAGGTAGAGGTTGAGAATCTGCCGTTCCCTTCTGGTAAGGTACGCTGCACTCTCTGCTGCCGAAGAAGGCTGCCTGCACAGCGCCTGCAAGGCCTCGCCGAGCACGGCTTCCGGACAGGCTAGATTGAGCGTGCGGCAATGCGTGTCCTCCAGGGCATCGAAGGTGGTGCCCAATTCCGGTGGGGTGAACAGCAGCAAGTTTCTCTCACAAGCTTGTTGCCTCAGTTGGCAGGCAAACAGCAGGTCTCGGCAGTAACAGATGAGCAACTCAGGTTCTGCCCGTGTCTGCCAGGACTCGGAGAGGGGACAGCAATCGATCGCAAGCGAAGGATGGCCGGAGAGACGGGAGAGAACCCGCTCGCGTTCAAAAGCATTGCGATAGAGAAGCAGGGTTGTGTGTTTCATCACCAAGGAAGAATCGGGTTCAGCGGTATTGCTTCAACAGGGAAGTGAGCAGGGTGTCGAAAGCATCACTGAACGCCTTGACCTGCTTGCCGTTCATCGGCTCGTGTTTCTCGGCAAAAATCCCCATCTCCCTGAACTCGGTCATGGCATTGCGCAGACTCAGACGCTGTGCCATGTTCTCACCGGTCAGGGTCTTCCCCCGGTCATCGAGCACCACCATCCCCTTCTGGACCAGACGGCTGGCAAGCGGAACATCATGGGTGATGGCAAAACAGGGCATTTCGCTGTGCTGGACGATCCAATCGTCGGCACTGTCCATGCCAGCCTCAACCACCACCATCGTGATGGGGCTCTTGAGGGAGCGAAGCTCCCGTTCGTCCAAACCCTGCTGCTTCTGGGCTTCACTGCGCAGTGTTGCCGTATGGGCCTGGTAGGCCGCCTGGACATCCTTGAGCACTCGGTCGGCTACAAAGAAGGTGGGGATGGAGTGGCGCATGACCGCCTTGAGCACGATCTGACGGAGGTTCTTGGGACATGAGTCGGCATCTACATAGAGTTTGAGCATGCCTCAGCCTACCGTGAAATGCACTTCCTTGTCACCCAAGGGAGTGTACACCCGTACCACTGCATCACCAGCTTGGCCGATGGTCCGTACATAGATGACCGAACAGCCGCCCTTGGTGCAGTCCAGGCCAGGGCTTGCAAGACGCAACGGCCCTTCCACCTCAAC
>RZYT01000185.1 GCA_009930195.1 Spirochaetia bacterium
GCTTGCATCTGTGCTGCAATGTTGGGCATGAAGCGAACCACCTCGTCGGTACCAAGCTTTTCGGTGAGGGTGTCCAGGGAGACCCCTGCAGCGATACTGATCCATTTCTTGTCAGCACTGCCCAGCTCCCTGAGTTGGCCATAGAGTGTTGCCAGGATCTGGGGCTTGACCGCAATGAGCAGACAGTCGGACTTCTGCATCAGCTCCTGCAAGCTTGCTAGCTGTGTCCGCTTTCCTTCGGATGCGAGACTGCGTGCTTTCTCCAGGTCGCTGTCATAGAGGTACACAGCTCCTTCCAGACTCCGTGCGATGGCACTTCCCATGGCTCCACATCCGATGATTCCCAGTGTGTTCATCTTTACTCCTCCCACCTCAGATGGTGCAGTTCGCCCTGTCCTTGCAGACCGGGAAAGTCAGTTTGCCTGAGGTATTCGTAGGCAGCTATCGCCACACTGTTGGAAAGATTCAGGCTTCTGGCTTGCCCACGCATGGGGATGCGCACGCATCTCTGTCTCTGTTGTACCAGAATATGCTCATCTATCCCAGCACTCTCCCTGCCAAAAATGAGAAAGGTCTCAGCTGGATAGTGCACTTCTGCATACGTTCGTTCGGCTTTTGTGGTGAAAAAGAAGAGATTTCGGTCGGCATGGCTTGCCATGAACTCCTCAATGCTTGGGTGCTCCACAATGGTGAGCAGATGCCAGTAGTCGAGTCCGGCCCGTTTCAGTTGCTTTTCCCCAAGGCTGAACCCCAACGGGTGCACCAAATGCAAGGTTGCCCCCGTAGCGGCGCAGGTTCGGGCTATGTTGCCCGTATTCTGGGGTATTTCCGGCTCAAAGAGTACGATGTGCAGATCCATGCACCAAATCTACCATTTGGGAGGAATCAGCACAAGGTACCCCACTTGTGCAAGCCTGGTGAACCAACCTTGTAAAGGAGTGCGTGTTGCTTTAGACTTGCTTCAGTTTGGAGGTGGGTATGGTTGCAGAAAGTCTGAAGGCCTTGATGCTTGGCATCGTGCAGGGAGTCACGGAGTGGCTTCCGATCAGCTCGACCGGTCACTTGCTGTTGCTTGACTCACTGCTCAAGCTCTCACTCAGTGCAGAGGCGAAGGAACTCTTCCTGGTCATCATCCAGCTTGCTTCCATTCTGGCGGTGGTGATCCTGTACTTTTCCACCCTCAATCCCTTCTCACCCTCAAAAGACAAGGCTGCGAAAAAGTCCACATACATCCTCTGGGCGAAGGTCTTGGTGGCAACGCTTCCGGCAGGCGTGGTGGGGGTGCTCATCGATGATTTCATGGACGCCCATCTCTATCGTTGGGAAGTGGTGGCCGCTGCATTGTTCGGCTATGGGGTGCTCTATATCTTTCTTGAGAAGGGTAGGTGGGGTACACGGGAGAAGAAGGTGAAGCAGCTTGGGGACATCTCCTATCGCGATGCCCTCACCCTCGGCTTGTTCCAGATGCTCGCCCTGGTTCCAGGGACGAGCAGGAGCGGCTCAACCATCCTGGGGGGCATCATCATCGGCATCGAGCGGGCGGTGGTTGCCCAGTTCTCCTTCTTCATGGCCATACCGGTCATGGCAGGAGCCTCCTTGCTCAAGCTCATCAAGCTTGGCTTCTCCTATACCAACGATGAGTACCTGCTCATCGGTGTGGGGTTTGTCAGCAGTTTCATCGTCTCCTTCTTCTGCATCAAGGCGCTCATCGCCTATGTGCGCAAGCATGATTTCTCAGTTTTCGGCTACTATCGGGTAGGCTTGGCCATACTGGTAGCCGTGTTCTTCCTGGGAAGGGGAATCTGATATGGCGCTTCTGCTGATCATCTACATTGCGTTCATCAGTTTGGGCTTGCCCGATGGGGTGTTGGGCAGCATCTGGCCGGTCATGCGCGCTTCGCTTGACCTCCCGTTGTATACGGCGGGTCTCATCGGGGCCATCGGCTCGATCGGGACGGTTGTTTCCGCTTTGTCCAGCTACCGGCTGATACACCGCTTTGGGACAGGCAAGGTGACCCTTGTCAGTGTGCTGATGACAGCCTTGGCCCTGCTCGGGTTTTCGGTGTCCTCATCTCTTCCTCAGCTGATGCTCTGTTCCATTCCCCTGGGCTTGGGTGCGGGTTCTGTCGATTCCGCACTCAACAACTATGTTGCGTTGCACTACAAGGCCCGGCATATGAACTGGCTTCACTCCTTTTGGGGTTTGGGAGCCAGCAGCGGACCTGCTGTCATGGGCATTGTGCTCTCCCTGGATCTCAGCTACAGGATGGGGTACCGGGTTTTGGGTGGCATGCAGCTGGTGCTCGTCCTTGCCCTCTTTCTCAGTCAGCGGCTCTGGCAGGATGGCAAGCAGCACAGGGAAGGAGAGGCGGAGATTCCGGTTGTTTCCCCTGCTGCCCGGCGAAAAGGAGCCCTTCCTTTTGCTCTGCTCGGGTTTTTTCTCTATTGTGCTCTGGAAATCTCCACCGGCATGTGGGCGGTCAGCTATCTTGTGGAAGTGAAACTCCTCAACCCCACCGATGCAGCGTTCTACGGTTCCCTCTTCTTTTTGGGCATCACCAGCGGGAGGATGGCCAGTGGCTTCTTCTCCTATCGTCTTTCCAATACCACACTCATCTTCAGCGGTTTTGCCCTGATCCTGGTAAGCATCGGCTTGCTGCATTATGCGAATCTGGCGACAGCCGGGTTCTCCCTGCTGCTGATGGGGATCGGGTGTGCTCCCATTTTCCCGGGAATGATCCACGAGACACCGAATCACTTCGGCAGGGAGAACAGCCAGAAGATCATAGGGTTGCAGATGGCCTCTGCCTACATGGGCAGTACGCTCTCACCCCCGCTGTTCGGCATCCTGGGGAACTGGATCGGCCTGGCTTGGATGCCCCTGATGCAGGTGGTGCTGCTTATCCTGCTCTTTGGCAGCGAAGCGCTGTTGTTCGGTTTGGGAAGGAAGAGATAGTTCTGATGCTGTCTTGGATTGCCTCGTTCTGCTAGCAAGCGTTTTTGGTCTGTTCCAACTGCTTGGGCTTGATGGTGACGATGTGCAGGGTGACCAGGCTTCCGATGACACAGAGCATGATGATCAGCTTCACATCCGCAACCAGGAAGAAGGTGACCACCAGGCCGGCCCACAGCATGACCAGGACCCTGATCTTCACTGCCTTGGGAATGCCGCTGCCATCCTTCCAGTGGCGCAAGTAAGGCCCGAAGGTCTTGTTCTTCTCAAGCCATGTCCCCAACCGTTTGCTGGAGAAGGAGAAGAGAAAGCCCGCAAGCAGGACGAACGGGGTGGTGGGCAGTACCGGAAGCACGATGCCGACGGCACCTATTGCCGTGAAGAGCAGGCCGAGGAACATCAAGAGGATGCGTAGTGGTTTGTTTTTGACCAACTGGGTTACTCCCTATCAGAAATCTTTTCGGTGAATGATGGTCTATAGTACAAAAACTTGAATAGATAGTAAAGTACTAGGAGATAGGATGCAATCGGGCAGGGATGCCGGCTCACTCCTCCTTGGAGGGGAGGTTGGCTGCTTTCATCACTTGTTTGCCTTGTTTTTGCAGGGCAAGCACCACTTCCTCGAGCTTGCGTTTTTTCTGGTAGGGGTCCTCAAAGAGCTCTTCCTGGAGCGGACGGGTTCCGCTGTACAGCCCTTGGAGGGCAAGACCGATAAGCCGTACCGGCTTGCCTTCGCTCCACTTCTGGGCCAGCAGCTGTGTGGCGATCTGATAGATTTGCTCGGCGCTGTAGAGGGTTGCTTGGGGGGTCACCTGGATGGTGGAAGTGGCGAAGTCCGGGGAGCGGAGCTTCAGCGACACGGTTCTTGCAATCTGTTTCTCATCAAGACAGCGAAACATCACCTCATGGCTCATGAAGAGCAAGACCTCATGCAAGGTCTCCTCGTCTCGGATATCCTCGGCAAAGGTTGTCTCGGTCGAGATGGAGTGACTCTTCGCTTCGCTTGAGAAGATTCCCGGATCGATGCCCCTGCAGGCTTGGTACAGATAGTGGCCCATGCTGGAGCCGAAGAGGTTTTGCAGGGTGGATTCCTGATAGCTGCGCAGTTCCGCTGTGGTGGTGATGTGATGTTTGGCAAGCAGCTGCTGGGTTACTTTTCCCACGCCCCATAGCTTCTTCAATCCGATTGCATCGATGAATGCAATCTCCTTTCCCACTGAGACCCTGCACAGCCCATCGGGCTTATCGTAGTCACTGGCCATCTTGGCGATGAACCTGCTGGGTCCGATGCCCACCGAGATGGTGAGCCCGGTCTCGTCGTGGACTGCTTTCTTGAGCAATGTGCCTGCTTCACGGGGAATGCCGAAGAGTCGCTGGGTACCACTCATGTCCAGAAAGGCCTCATCAATGGATATCTGCTGAACAGAGCTGCTGAAGCGTTTGAGCACATCCATGACGATGCTGCTCACCTGGTGGTAGCGTTCCATGCGTGGCTTGACCACCAGTGCATGGGGGCAAAGACGCAGGGCTTGGGCCATGGGCATGGCGGAATGGATGCCGAACTTTCGGGCTTCGTAGCTGGCGGTGGCAACCACCGAACGCTTGCCGCTCCCCCCGATCAAAAGGCACTTGCCACGATACTCGCTGTGATCGAGCACCTCAATCGCAGCATAGAAGGCATCCATATCCACATGAAAGAACACTTGTTCCATAGGCACCTAACACGTGGGAGGGGTGTAGATGCGCCCT
>RZYT01000186.1 GCA_009930195.1 Spirochaetia bacterium
GAACAGAGAAAGAGCCGCTGGATCTCAGCGGCTCTTTCAAGAGGTGCCAATCGGATTCGAACCGATGCATCAAGGTTTTGCAGACCTTTCCCTTACCACTTGGGTATGGCACCATGCGATAGGCATTGATGAACATAGCAGGTTTCCGAGTGATAATCAAGGGGGGATTGTGCTGATTACGTTGAAAGTCGTGGTGGGAAAACACTAATTGATGGTTGGTGAACTTTTTACGGAGTATTTCATCAACATGAGTGATGGGAAGGTATTTTTCTTGACAGTTGAATGTTTTTGATTGTATCATGGGCATGTATTGGTAAAAAAGTACAAAAACATTCAAGGAAACGTTCATGTCAACCATTCCTGCCGGCAGACAACAGTTCATCCTCTCCCTGGTGAAAACCCAGGGTTCGGTCAATGTGGGTTCTCTTGCCGAGCAACTTGGGGTAAGTGAACTCACCATCCGTCGCGATCTGGACCAGCTGGCCACCAAGGGTTTGGTGGAACGTACCCATGGCGGGGCAACGATGCGGCGCAACCTGCCTGTCGAGCCCGATTACCTGCAGAAAGCCAGTGAGTATCCCAAGGAGAAGGAAGCGATCGGCAAAGCCGTTGCAAAGCTGGTCGAGGAGGGTGACACCCTCTACATCAACAGCGGTTCCACCACCTTTGAAGTCATCCGTGCCGTGGTGGATCTTCAGAAGAAGGTGACCATCGTCACCAACAACATCGATGCCATCTGGCTGTGCAAGGAGAGCGAACACATCCGGCTCATTCTTGCAGGCGGAGTCTACCGCAGCCGCAGCCATTCCGTATCAGGGTCCTTGGCCTCGATGCTCATTAGCCAGATACATGCCAACAAGGCAATCATCGGAGTCGACGGTTTCAGCCCGTCGGCCGGACTTACCACCCCCATCCTTGAGGAAGCCGACACCACGCGGGCTATGATCGAACATACCGTAGGGAGAGTCATCGTGGTTGCCTCAAGCAACAAGATCGGGGTGGTTTCGAATTTCAAGACTGTCTCCCTGGATTTGGTCGATGCATTGGTCACCGACGAGATGGGAGCTGATTTGGTGAAACAGATGGAGATCCCGGAGGATCTTCAGATAATCGTAGCAACTACAGAGGTGTAGGAGGAGAACCGAATGAAGTATATGGATACGTATGCCGAGCAGTATCACGATTGTGCGTGGATTCCGTTCGAGGAACTGGAGTCGTTCATGGAAGAGGCGTTGGTGCATGCAGGAGTTCCCGCCGCTGACGCAAAGATCATCGGGGATGTCCTCATCGAGAGTGACAAGCGTGGCATTGACAGCCATGGTATCGGAAGACTCAAGCCAATCTACATCGACCGCATCGATATGGGCATCATGAACCCTGTCACCGAAGTTGAGGTCCTCAAGGACAAAGATGCAACCGCAGTCCTGGACGCCCACAACGGCATGGGCCATGTCGCCGGATACAAGGCGATGGAAATGGCCATTGAGAAGGCAAAGAAGTATGGTCTTGGCATGGTTGTGGTACGCAACTCCAACCATTACGGTATTGCCGGCTACTTTGCCACCATGGCTACCAAGGCAGGTATGCTGGGTATCACCGGAACCAATGCCAGGCCCTCCATCGCTCCCACCCACGGGGTGGAAAACATGCTGGGAACCAACCCCCTCACCTTTGGTTTCCCCACCGATGAGGAGTTCCCCTTCGTGCTCGACTGTGCAACCAGTGTCACCCAGCGTGGCAAGATCGAGGTGTACGGTAGGGCAGGAAAAGCACTTCCCGCAGGCTGGGTACTCGACCATGAGGGTAAGACCCGCACCGATACGCAGCAGGTGCTTGAGGACCTCACCACCGGCAAGGCTGCCCTTACTCCGCTGGGGGGCATCGGTGAGATGACCGGAGGGTACAAGGGCTTTGGCTATGCAACCGTGGTTGAGATTCTCTCTGCCGCCTTGCAGGACGGTTCCTGGATGAAGGCCCTCAACGGTTTTGATGAGGACCACAAGGCAATTCCCTATCCGCTTGGGCACTTCTTCATCGCCATCGACCCTGAGCACTTCATGGGTCTGGATACCTTCAAGCGCATCGCAGGCACCATCTGCCGCGAACTGAGGGAGAGCAAGAAGGCTCCGGGCGAAGATTACATCTTCACCGCAGGGGAGAAGGAACATCTGGCCTACCAGTTCCGCAAGGAGCATGGCTGTCCCGTTCCCCCGTCCTTGCAGAAGGTGATGGTCACCCTGCGTGACCGCTACAAGATGAATTACAGCTGGGATTTTGAGAAGAAATAAGCGAAAGGAGCTACGATAATGCAAGACGATTTGACCAAGCGTGCGCTTGAGTATCACATGATGGACGGTGTTCCGGGCAAAGTCTCGGTAGTCCCCTCCAAGCCCTGCCAGACGGCAGCCGATCTGGGCCTTGCCTACACCCCCGGTGTTGCAAAGCCGGTGCTCGCCATCGCCGACAACCCCGAGGATGCCTACAAGTACACCTCCAAGGGGAACCTGGTGGCAGTCATCTCCAACGGGACAGCCATCCTCGGTCTTGGTGACCGCGGTGCTTTGGCCAGCAAGCCCGTCATGGAGGGCAAGGGTGTCCTGTTCAAGAGATTCGCCGACATCGATGTGTTTGACATCGAGCTTGACGAGAAGGATCCGGACAAGATCATCGAGATGGTGAAGGCGATGAGCCCGACCTTCGGTGGTGTCAACCTTGAGGACATCAAGGGACCCGAGTGCTTCAGGATCGAGCAGGAACTGATCAAGATGTGCAACATCCCCATCTTCCATGACGACCAGCACGGTACTGCCATCATCGCCACCGCAGGCTTGATGAACAGCACCGAGATCGTGGGCAAGAAGCTTGGGGACATCAAGGTGGTGGTGAACGGGGCCGGTGCAGCCGGTATCTCCTGTGCCAAGATGTTTGTGGCTGCAGGGGTGAAGCGCGAGCACATCATCATGGCGGACAGCAAGGGTGTCATCTATCAGGGCAGAACCGCCGGCATGACTCCTGAGAAAGAGGAGTTTGCCACCTCAGACAAGGCCCGCACCCTCGCAGAAGCCTTGGTTGGAGCCGATGTCCTGATGGGTCTCTCGGTTGCAGACTGCGTGACTCCCGAGATGTTGCTCTCCATGGCCAAGGACCCTGTGGTCTTCGCCATGTCCAACCCGAATCCTGAGATAGACTACGAGTTGGCCATGTCCACCCGAAGCGATCTCATCATGGCAACGGGAAGAAGCGACTATCCCAACCAGATCAACAACGTGCTTGGTTTCCCCTTCATCTTCCGCGGCGCCCTTGATGTCCGTTCGGTCATCATCAGCGAAGGCATGAAGATGGCAGCTGCCAAGGCCCTTGCAGCCCTGGCAAAGGAACCGGTTCCCGCTTCGGTTGAGAAAGCCTATGGTGGGCAGAAGTTCAGCTTCGGCCGCAACTACATCGTTCCCAAACCGTTCGACCCCCGTGTCATCGAATGGGAAGCTGTTGCCGTGGCAAAGGCTGCTTGTGAGGAAGGACTTGCCCAGAAGCCCATCACCGATTGGGAAGCATATCGTGTTTCCTTGGTGAAGCGCATGGAGAAGTACTGGAACTGATTGTCTAGTGGAACAGAGTACCGAGCCGTCCCAAAAGGGGCGGCTCTCTTCTTGTCTTGGGCGCTTTTGTTCTTGTACGATGGGAGCAGGAGTACCTATCATGCAGATCATTACCTGTACCAACGAACACCTGCATCAAATGCTGTCCATCCTCAATGAGGTGATAGAACACACGACCAGCAACTATGATTATGAGCCGAAGAGCGAGCATGAGTTGCGTCAGTGGTTGAAAGAGAAACAGGATGGCGGGTATCCCGTGCTGGGCATCCTTGATGAATATGGTTTTCTGGCCGGATTTGCCACCTACGGCCCTTGGAGGCCCAAGAAGGGGTATCGCTTCACCTATGAGCACTCCATCTATGTAGCGAAGGAGCATCGCAGGAAAGGCTATGCCAAGGTCTTGCTTTCCGAGCTCATCGAGTATGCACGTTCATCAGGTGGGCACTGCCTGCTTGCAGTGATTGATGCAGACAACAGTGCTTCCATCGCACTGCATGAGGGGTTCGGCTTCAGCAGGTGCGGGCATCTGCGGGAAGTCGGGTACAAGTTCGACCGCTATCTGGATCTGGTACTCTACCAAATGTTGCTGAACGCGGAAAAAAGCTGACGTTCCGGTTTTGTTGAATTGACAGGAAAAAGAAACCTGCCTAAGCGGCAGGCTTCTTTGTGTCTGTCATTCGATGCCGAGCATCTGTTTGAGCTGTTCCTTGGCTTGGCTCAGGATATTGGTGTACTGCTCATCCAACTGGGCCAGCTGCTTGTCCAAGAGTTTCATGAACTCCGGGTCCTGCTCGGGGCGGAGGGTGAAGTTCGGACCATACTGCTGGCGAAGCTGTGCCTGCTTTTGTTCCAAATGGGGGGCGAACTGCTGTTTCATACGCTCCACCAGTTCATCCTGGTTTTCCAGATACTGGCTGAAGAATCCTTCCAGCTGACTGATGAGTTCTCCGGCCTGCTCGTTGCCTTCGGCAACAATGAGGCCCAGCTGGACAACCTTTGCAAAGCCGTCCTTGAACGCTGCAGAGCGCGGCAAGGAGAGGTTGGAGAGCAGGGTGAGCGCCATACCCTCTTTCACCAACTGCTTGTCTTCACCCTCG
>RZYT01000187.1 GCA_009930195.1 Spirochaetia bacterium
CCCTCCAAACGTATGCAAGGTTTCCGAAGGGCTTTGGCAGAGCACAATCTCCAGCTCCCCGACGACAACATCCTGGTTGCAGAATGCACCTTGCAAGACGGGCGGAGAATCGGGAAGCAGATACTCCAACGCAAGCCCCTGCCCTCGTGTGTGGTGGCCATGAGTGATATCGTCGCCATCGGCTGCATGCTTGCATGCAAGGAGGCAAACATACAGGTTCCCTCCGCTATGTCCGTGGTCGGTTTTGACAATATCGACGAAGCGGCATGCATCACTCCTCCTCTTACCACGATATCCCAACCGGCCAAAGAAAAAGGGCGCCTTGCCGCTGAAGCCTTGTTTCGGATTCTCAACAAGGAGGAGCTGGCAAGCGCCCATATGGAAGTCCCCTACACCCTCATCAGGCGTGAGTCCCTCGCGGACCGCAAAAACTGAGGCCTTACTTTTTCAGTGCCTCAACCAAGGATGCGAGCACCACTTGCGGTGAGGGAGAAGCATCGATGTCGATCAGCAGGTTCTTTTCCCGGTAGTAGGCGATAAGGGGTTCGGTCTGTGCCTCGTAGACGCTGAGGCGATTGAGGATTGCCTCAGGCTTGTCATCATCGCGCTGGATCAGTTCTTCTCCGGTCTCATCGTCGATGCCTTCCACCTTGGGAGGGTTGTACAGCACGTGATAGGTTCTTCCGGTGGACTTGCAGACTCTTCTTCCGGAAAGCCTGGCAACAATCTGCTCACGGTCGAGTACAAAATTGATGACAGCATCAACATCTCTCATACCTGCAAGCGCATCAGCCTGGGCAATGGTCCTGGGAAATCCATCCAGGATGAATCCTTTCTGGGCATCCGACTCAGCAAGCCTCTGCTCCACCATGGCGATGGTGACGGAGTCGGGAACAAGATCCCCGCTTGCCAGAATGGCCTGCACCTGCTTGCCCAACTCGGTTCCGCCCTTGATGTTGCTGCGGAACAGGTCCCCGGTGGAGATATGGGGAATGTCAAACGTACTCTTTGCTTCGGACGCAATGGTCCCTTTTCCGGCTCCCGGAGGGCCGAGAAATACTAGATTCATGATTCACCTCACAGCAGAAGATGGCCCATAGTAGCACAATGATTGGTATTTGTCCTCCCCCAACATAAGAAAATCCTCTGGTCCTTGTAGCTATGCACAGGGGTGACATACTCCAGATTGTGGGGTAGAATCGTTGCAACTACAGGAGAATTTTCATTCATGAACAAGATAGTCCTACATGCAACCGACCTTGATGGGTTTCTCAAGGATTCGGACAAAGAGAAGATTGCGCACGTCGACGAACTGTACAAGAAGTCCTTGTACCACTGCTCGATATTGGAGAATGCCACTGATGTCATGCAGCTTGAGGAAGCCCGCAAAGCTCTGGTCGACAGCGCTGGGGAAATCGGGAAGTATCTGAAGAAAGTCTGCGCAGAAGAACCGGCCATTCATGTATACTCCTTTGAGACTCCGCAAGAGCAACACGGACAGGCCAGCAGACTCATTGCAAAGCTTCGTGATCCGAGCACCGCTCATGAGGAGTTTCTCTACTATATCCAGCGTGCCTATGAAATGTTGTTCTCCCACGTCTTTGCCGATGCAGCCCTGCCGACCAAGCGCTCCATCATCACCAAGACCCCGGTTACCAGTCCGGTCCGCAACTATGCGGTGCACCGTATCCCGGATGTTGACTCTCTGATTCACAACAGTGTCATGTGCGTCATGCTTCGTGGTGCCTTGCTTCCCAGCATGATTCTCAGCAAGGAAATCCAGGAGTACAGCGCCGACGATTTCGTAGCCCCCTTCGCCCTCTTCAAGATCAAGCGCGATGACTCGAAAAAAGAGTCAAACATGGACTACATCCTCGACTTGGACAAATCCTATTTCGACCTTGCCTCCCTCGATGACAAGGATCTCATCTTCGCCGACCCCATGAATGCCACAGGCGGTTCATTGGTAACGATTGTCAAATACCTGAAAGACAACAATATCAAACCGCGTTCGGTGAAGTTCATCAATGTCATCAGCGCCCTGAAGGGATCGCTTCGCATCGCCAGGGCCATTGAGGGTGCTGAGGTCTATACACTCTGGATGGACCCCGTGCTCAACGATGCCGCCTACATTCTCCCAGGTCTTGGGGATGCCGGCGACAGGCTCAACGGAACCGATTCGCACGACAATCCGAGAAACATCATCCAGCTCATTGCCGATTATGGTTCTTCCATCACCAATCTCTATCGTGCCCAGGTACGGGAGATTGAGAAGACCGTATTGGAAAACTGATGCTGCGCACCCTTGTCTGCCTGGTGCTGGCTACGCTCCTTTTGGGATCGTGTGCCAGCACACGCGCACAAGATGTCGCCCAAGAGGCTGCAGTGCTTTTTGGACAGGGAGAGAGTTCTGCTGCCCTTGATCTCTACGAAAGGGCACTGGAACTTGCTCCCGACAACAGTGAATACCGGTACAACCACCTTTTGGCTCTTCTGGATGTGAATCCGAACGAAGTGCCCATGCAAGCCGAAGAGGCGTTCGCCCAGTTTCCTGCGCATTTGGAATTTCTTCTGGTGAAAGCACGTGCCTATGCCCTGGAAAGGGCATATGAGCAAGCCCTGCTCACCTATGACAGGATTTTGGATTTGGATGCTGGGAATTACGAACTGATGGCAAGCGTGATGCTCCTGGCCAAAAGCTGGGGCTATCGTGAGAATGCACTTGCCTTGGCAGAACATCTTGTACTGAACCATAGGAAAGAACAGGAAGCCTCAGCTGTCATCGAAGAGCTGGCTTCGGAAGATTCCTATCTTCGTGACTTGGCAACCTATCTTACGAAGGAAGCTGAAACAGAAGACCCGCAACAGCTCCTGCAAGAATCCAAATGATCGGATGCACCTTCTTCCAGACAAGTACACAACAAACCAAGACTGCATACAGCACTGTCTCGATGGGAAGGACTGCCCCTCCCTTGAGGAGGTTCACCCCCATGAGTTTGAGCAACGCGTAGGTGATGAGCGCCACCACTGCAGGCCTGAGGCCGTAGAAAGCATCCTTGACCTTCTGGTTCTTGTCGAATGCCGTAAGGAAGCGGGCGATCAGGATGATGATGATCATGCTAGGGGTGACCTCCCCCAATGTTGCAATCACGCCACCTACCGCACCAGCTGCCTGGAAACCGGCGAATGTGGCCATATTGATGCCGATCGGGCCCGGGGTAGACTCACTGATGGCAATCATATCTGCAATCGCCTGTGCACTGATCCAATGAGGATGCGTTTCCGCAAGCTTGTATAAAAACGGCAATGTAGCCAAGCCACCGCCCAAGCTGAACAAACCTATCTTGAAAAATTCCCAGAAGAGAGCAAGGTATATCATGCTGCCCTCCGCTTGAAATACTGGACTGCAAGACCGTAGACAATCGCAATGGGTATGACGGCCAGAGGAGAGAGATGGGCAAAGAGGGACGCTCCCACCACCAGCAGATACAGCACGATGGTCTGCCAGTCCACCAGGCTTTTCCTTGCAAGGTTGACGATTGCTTGCGTAATCAGGGCGCAGACAGCCACACGGATGCCACCGAAGGCTCTCTGGATCCACACCGAATCCTGCACACCCAGCAACAGGCTTGCCAAGGTGATGATGATGACCAATGAGGGAGTCACCTCACCAAGTGTTGCCGCAATTGCTCCCAACACCCCTCGCTTGCGATACCCGATCATGGTGGCGGTATTCACCGCAATGATGCCGGGGGTGCATTGTCCGATGGCATAGATGTCCAACACCTCCTGCTCATCAACCCAGTGATGCCGATCTATCACTTCCCGCTGGAGCATGGGAAGCATTGCGTAGCCGCCGCCGAAGGTCAGGCCTCCAATTTTGAGAAAGGAGATGTAGAGCTCCCACAGTCCGGCTTCCCGCTTCTTCATGTGATGCTGTCCATCGCCTGGCGTACCAACTGGTCGCATCGCTCATTGCCTTCAATGCCTGCATGGCCTTTCACCCAGTTCCAGGTTACCGGAAGCAGGGCATTCAGACGATCCAGTTCAATCCAGTACTCCTTGTTCTTGACCGGGTCCTTTGCGGCTGTCCGCCAACCATTGACTTTCCATTTCTTGATCCATGCGGTGATGCCGTTTTTCACGTATTGGCTGTCGGTGTTGATGACAATCCGTTTGGCACCAAGAGTTTGGCAAGCTTTCAACGCCTCTATGACAGCAGTCAGCTCCATGCGATTGTTGGTGGTGGCAGGATCTGAGCCACTGGCCTCTTTCTCGAATGTTCCATCCGCCTTCAGTACATATGCCCATCCGCCCTTACCCGGATTGCCGATGCAACCCCCATCGGTATAGATCTCTATTTGTGTATAATCCATAGACCGGATAGTAATATAGCGCCCCTTTCAGGTCAACCACATTTGGCCTTGACTAAAGCAAGGGCAAGCACGTACGATAAGGTGTTCATGCCAAGGGAAAGGGGTTCAAGCCCCTGCGGTCCCGCCACTGTAGAGGTTGGGAGTATGCATCATGACACTGCCTAGGGGTGGGAAGTCGCATATTCCGGTGATACCTGAGCCAGGAGACCTGACATGAATAAATTCCGACGGCCTACGGAGTATAGGTCAGGGTATATACCATGCC
>RZYT01000022.1 GCA_009930195.1 Spirochaetia bacterium
GATCCCGAAGCTGACGCCCAGCTCCTTGTAGTGCTTGAAGTCTGCCTCAAGCATCTTCTTCGGATCCTCCTTGGCAAGCGAGGCACCGCTGCGGAACATGGTCTCGCCAAAGCTGCGCATATCCTCCACCTGACCCAGCTCCAGAAGGTCCTGGACTGCGGTGAAATCCTCAAAGGTTGTGGTGGGGCTCTTGAGCATGATGGTGTCACTGACTATGCCGCTGAGCATCACCCGTGCAAGAGAGGGAGGAATCTCCACGTTGTTGCGCAAAAAAAGTTTGTAGATGATGGTGCACGTCGAGCCCAGCGGCTCACAGCAGATGAAGATGGGGTTGCGGGTCTTGGCAGCCCCCAGGCGGTGATGGTCGATGATCTCCACCACCTCAGCTTCATCGATGCCCGGCACACCCTGCTCATTCTCATTGTGGTCGACCATGATCAGCTTGGTCTTGGGCCGCTCCAGAAAGCAGCGGCGGGTAACATAGCCTTGGTAGGCCTGTCCATCAAAAACAGGGAGTCCACGGAATTCACTGTCCGCAAGGATATCCCTCGCCTCGTCAAAGAGACAGTCAGCCTGCAGGTTCGGTGGATTCTGTACCATCAGCTTCTCCACCGGCACGCTCAGGCGCAATAAACGAAGGGTCTCTGCGGTGTCCAGGGCGCTGAGGAACACCGTTCCCCGGTAGGCTTCCCAATCTACGCTGCTGGTGACCCCATGTTCAATGCCAGTCAATACGATGGCCGGAATCTGCAATTCAATGGCTTTCCTGATATGATCTTCCCTGTCACCGACCACCAAAATCGGAGACTGGCCTTCCAAGGCTTCCATGTGCTTGCAGAAGACCGTATAGCGCATGGCACCCACCATGATGGGTGCATCGAAGCTTGGCTGCTCTCCTTTGCGCAGAAAAGTACCTTTCAGCACTTTGGGGAAATTCTCCACCACAAAGTGATAGACCGGGCGAGTCCCGCTGTTCTCCTTGAGGATGAAGCTGCTCACCTCATCAACACTCAGCAGGCCCCGATACTGCTCACCCTCCATGACAGGAACAACCGAACTGCGGCTTGTGGATCCGTAAAAGGAGACCAGGGTATAGACGGGATCGGTGATCTGGACCGTGTTCTGGGCCGTTCTGCTCACTGCAGACACCTTGGTCCGCACATCCTTGATGAAAGGAGGCGGTACGATATTCAGCCGTTCAAACTGGGCTTTGGTGGCATCGTTGAGATTTCCGCACCGCACCGGCAGGTAGGTGTTGCTCGGATCCAGCTTGTTTTTCAGAAATGCATAACTGTATGCAGCACAAATGCTGTCCATATCTGGGTTCCGGTGCCCACTCACATAAATCTCTGCCACTTCAAGCTCCTATCGATGAGCTATTTTACCCCAGTTGCAAAAAGCTTACAACTCAAAAGACGCTAGGCAGGGTTTTGCAAATGCGCTACCATCAAGGTACGGAGGAAGGGATATGCCCACTATTGTACTAGCGAACGACCATGGAGCGGTTGAGCTTGCCGCCCGTTTCACCGACTATCTGAAGAAGAACGGATGCACCGTGAATCATCTTGGAGTGCATTCGGCAGACTCTGTCGATTATCCTGATATGGCAGAACTTGCCTGCAACGAGTATAAGAAGGGTGGCTATGACTTTGGCATCCTGCTGTGCGGAACCGGCATCGGCATCTCGATCAGTGCCAACAAGGTCGAGGGCATCCGGTGTGCCCTGCCACAGAACAGCTACGCCGCCTCAATGGCCCGCAAGCACAACAATGCAAACTTCATTGCCTTCGGAGGCAGGATTGACTACAGCGAAGATCCTGTGGATATGCTGCAGGCTTTCATGGACGCCAGTTTCGAAGGGGATCGCCATCAGCGGAGAGTCGACAAGATGATGGCACTCGAGCAGCACTGCTAACGGTAATCCCGATACGTTCCGACGGCATAGAAGTCGTACTTCACCAAGTCAAAGAGGAGTGCGAACTTCTGGTTGCTGAGGTTATAGGCAAGGGTGAGCGCAAACAATCGCTCACGCTTGCCGGTGACCGGACTTCCGATGGTGACCGGGGTGAGGGTGAGCAAAAGATGTGAGATGCCCAGTGTCCCATCGGTGCGATACGGACTGACCATCAGCCCTGCCCCCAGCAGGGTGTTGATTCCCACTCCCGCAACCGCGGAATCGGTTGAACGCTGGCCCAACAGCGCTTTCTGCGCTACCAACGAGAGGGAAGAAGAACCAAAAAAGTCGGGCACCACTTGGGTGTCGACCTGTACATCCAACTCCCAGTCATCTGTCAGGCCTACAGAAGCACCCCAAGCCAACTTCATTCTGCTTGGATCGAGATCCTTCTCAAACATATGCACATTTGTGCCCAGCGTGAGAGCCAGGTCAAAATACCCGGCAAAAACGGGCAAGGTGAACCCTATCAGAACTGTCAGCAACAACACGATCTTACGCATACCAACCTACTTGAAGAAAAAGGTGTATCGCACCAGATTCACCCCCCAACTGTCCAACGTCCCACTGGAGAGGTCATAGGTGAGGAAGGGTGAAAAGAATTCGTACCAGAAATCTTTCTGGCTCAGCTTGAAGGGGCTGAACCCTACACTTGCCAGCGATCGACCCCTTCTCGGATCATACTGGTAGGCAACACTCACCGAAGGGGTGTAGGCAATGATGTTGTGAGCCAGGAAATTAAAAGGGTGGTTGATGATGCGGATCAGGTCCACGCTCACTCCCACTTCCCAATAGGGGGCCACCCACTCTCCGTCCATCTCAGTTCCCACCGAGTTCTTCACATGCAAGGAAGGATTGAGATAGGGAAGCAAGAGGGGTTTGTACACCAAGGAAATCTCTGCACCACTGCTCGCTCTCTCAGGTTCTGCTTCCACGTTCTGGCCGTAGAACCCTACCCCATAGCCCAGCGTACGGGCAAAGAGAGAGGAGCAAAGCATGAGCAGGATAAGGGAAACCAGTAACTTTCGCATGCTCAACCTCCAAAGAATCCAACGGCAAATCGGGGCCAGTTGGCAAACGTCTGCCAAGCCTCAGCCATCGCTTCCGTGATGGGTACCGTCTTTTTGTAGAGTTCATCAAAGTGCTTCTCCACCTCACGGGCAAGCTCTTCACTATCGATGACCAAGGATGTCTCATAGGCAAGGTTGAACGAACGGAAATTCATATTCGTCGAGCCGATGACCACGTACCGGTCGTCAACAATCATCAGTTTCTCATGCAGCAATCTCTGGCTCTCTGCACTCTCTTTTTCGATGCGCAGGTCAATCTGCATCTTGCGCAGATCCTTGACCATGTACTCGATACCCTTCCGGTTGGTGACCCGTTTGTCGAAGGGAATGATCATCTGCACATCTACCCCACGATCGGAAGCAGTGCGGAAGGCCTCGATCATGTTGGCGTCCATGAAAGGCAGGAACGGAAGTACCTTCACCTCATGCTGGGCCTCGGCGAGCATCGTTCCGAAGAGGGCACTGACCTTCTCCGATCCAGGATGCTGGTCCACATACCAGGCTTCATACGTCTTCATGCCGAGGGCGACGGACGCATCGACCTGAAAATCTTCCCGCCGAACCTCCTCCCAACTCTGCTCGTTCCACCAGGGAACAAACGCATCAAGGAGCAAGGAACACAGCTCTGGCGAGTAGAACTCATACATGCTGTCTCGCTGCAAGTTGTCATCCATTGCCCCAATGGAGATGTAGTTGAGATTCATGCCTCCCATCGCAAGCTGTTTTCCATCGACAATGAGGTATTTGCGGTGATCACGGTCGAGCAGGCTGAACAGGCTCACCAGACGGGCGCTGCTGATGGGATTGAACTCCAGGAGGTGCACTCCACTTTCACGAAGGAACTTCAGGGGGATCAGGTGGAACCGTGTCTCGGTCATGTCGAACGGACCGATGCCGTCCACCACAAAGTAGACGCGAACACCACTCTCCGCCTTGCGTGCCAAAGCTTCATAGAGCATCTGGAGATCCTCGGCGCTGGAAGCAAGAAAGGCGGAGGTGATCAAATAATCCTCGGCCCCCTCGATCAGCTCCAACACCCGGTCACGCCAAGCAAGACCATCATAATAGACCTTCGGGAAGGTGATGTTCACCTTTGGGATGGAGTAGGAGGAAAGTTTCTCATCCAAGCTCAGATCAGGGTCAAGGACAACGGGAGCGAGCATATGGTGGGTGGTGGTTGTGCAGCCACTCGCAAACAAAAGCGTGAGGAGCACCAGAAAAAGCAGCAAATAGCGTCTCATCACGACCTCATACTGGGAAAGATGAAGGGATGTGGCAGAAGCTCTGAGAATTGGTACTCCTGGTGCACACCTCCCCTGCCTTCAGCAAAGGCAACATCCACAAGGTGGATTTTCGTATCCGGTTTGCAAAACTCAGCAAGAACCTGCAGGCATTGGGCACATGGGGGTGCTGGGGGAGCATCCTCACTCACCACCACCAGGCTCTTGATCCCAAGAGGGCCTTCACAGGCAACTGCATGGATGATGGCATTTCGCTCAGCACAAATGGTGGCACCGTAGCTTGAGTTCTCCACATTGCAACCACTGTAGACACGACTGGTTGCACTGCTGACCAAAGACGCCCCCACCTTGTAGTGCGAATACGGGGTGTATGCGTTCTTGCGTGCAGCATAGGCTTCACTGACTTGCAGGGAGAACAAGGCATCGGGGCCCATGGGGGAAGGAGATCCTTCCACTATCTTGTTGGCCCCATAGACAACCCGCTCATCAGCCCCTCTCATTGAAGCGAGGAGCGCATTGAACCGGTCATGTGTCGAAAAGTCCTCAAATGCATCAAGCGTGCTGACCACATAGTCAGCTCCTGCGTCGAAGAGCTCTCCTACGGTGAAGCTCGTGTTGACGGCACAGACGGTTGCCCCGGCACGTTTGGCACTCACCACCCCATTCAGGGCATCCTCGATGACCAGGCACTCCTGGGGGGGAAGCCCCATACCCAGGGAAGCCAACTGATAGATGTCCGGGCTGGGCTTGTTGCGCTTGAGCATGTCACCGGTGACGACCAGATCGAAATCCGACTCCTCGAGCCCGATGGCTTTCAGGTTGATGGCAGCCTTCATCCTGGTGGCACTGGTGGCAAGCGCCAGCTTGAGGCCAGCCTTGCGGGCATTGCGGATCAGGCGGTGGACACCCGGCAGGGGACCACGGTCGACAGCATAGGTCTCATAGAGCTGGAACAACGGATGCTTGGCTTGCTCAAAGTCAATCTGAAGGCCGTACTTCTCTGCCACTCCACACAGGTAGCGCTTATCGCCTGCCCCAATGAAGGGAATGAAATCCTCAGGCTTCGTCTTGACACCCAGACCTTCCAAGTAGGACATGGCAGCATGCAGAATCACCGGTTCGGAATCAATGAGAACCCCATCCATATCAAACAGAATACCTTCGACCATGGTTGCTCCTTGCTCACAGTGTAGTGAAAACTACTGAATGTGACAATATTTATGGCAAGGGTTGCTCTGCAAGAAATACGGCAGCCATTCGGCTGCCGTATGTTCTGTTGCGTACCTACCTCAATGCATGATGGTTTTTCCCCGTCCCACATCCTTCTGCGGAACGTACTCACCATTTCCTTCCAACCCAAGATAGATGCCGTCTCCCATGACCAGCCTTCCCCTGAGGTAGGTCATGATCGGCCGGCCCAGTACCTCAGTACCCTCATAGGGAGTGTATCCGCTGGCTGAGTGGGTGGTCTCACTGCTGATCGTCCACGCCTCGTCCGGATCGAAGAGCACCAGGTCTGCATCACTGCCGACACGGATGGCTCCCTTGCGCGGATAGAGCCCGAAGGCTTTGGCGGGGGCGGTACTCAGCAGGTTCACCACTTGCTGAATGCCAATCCGTCCGCTGTTTGCTGCAAACGAATAGACCAGGCTCAACATCTCCTCGGTGCCGGGAATCCCTGGGAGGATGGTCCTGCTGTCATTGCTCGCCATCTTTTGCTCGACGGTAAAGGAGCAGTGGTCGGTGGCAATCACTTGTATCTCACCATTGAGCACGGCTTCTTGCAACGCAAGATTGTCCTCCTCGCTTCTGAGCGGGGGTGTCATCACATAGAGAGCACCATCAGCACCCTCAAGTTTGTTCTTGTCCAGGAATAGGTAGTGTGGGGTTGTCTCAACGATGATCCTCAGACCCTTCACCCTGAGCTCGCGCACCTTTTGCAGTCCTGCTTTGCTGGATAGATGCACCACATACAAGGGCATATCCAACTCAAGGGCGATGGAACCGACCGTATCGATGCCGCGGGCTTCAGCCTCGCTGGGTCTGAGCTTGGCATGGGATGCAGGATCGTAGGGCCCTTCATACGCAGCGTCAACCTTCTGGATGGTGGCATCATCCTCACAATGCACACTCACCAGAAGATCATGTTTCTTGCAAAGACTGAATATTGCCTTCAGCTCTTCGCGCTTCTCCACAAGATAGCCGACATTCTTGTAGGTGGTGAACATCTTGATGACACTCACCCCTGCTTTCTTGAGGTTGGCCAGCTCCTCATCCAAGCCTTCTCGGAAGGCATACACCCCCTGATGCAAGGAGAAGTCCACCGCCATCCCTTCCTGCATGGCTTTGATGCGCCGCTTGCTGCAGGAAGCAAGGTCACCCTTTTTGTCATCATCTGCGAAATCTATGACCGTGGTCACCCCACCAAAGGCGGCACACTTGCTCCCTTCGGCAAATGAGTCGGCTGTCACCGTACCTCTGCTCTCCAGGTGGAAGTGGGTATGGGCATCAATGATGCCCGGCAGGATGCAAAGCCCCTCAGCCTGGATGATTTCGGTTCCCTCAGGGACCTCATCAGCTCCAATGGAGGCGGCAATGTGCACGATCTGAGAATCCTCGACCAGGATATCAGCATGCCTGGTCCACTCCGTATCAACAAGAAGTCCGTTTTGAATCAGTAGTCTCTTCATGCTTCAAGGATACCCCAACAATGAAGAGACTGCAAAGAAAAAGTGCTCTCAGGTCCTCAGTAGCGCAAATTGGGCTCCTTGACCGCCTTCACCTCATCAAGCCGACCGACCACGGTGGTAACCGGAGCGGCCTTCAGCGAAGCAGGATCTTCCTGTGCCCGCTTGACCAATCTGATCAGGGTCTCGGCAAAGGCATCCAAGCTTTCCACGCTTTCACTTTCGGTGGGCTCAATCATAAGCGCTTCGCTGACAAGCGATGGGAAGTACATGGTAGGGGGATGATATCCTTCATCAATAAGGGCTTTGGCAATATCCTGGGCACTCACCCCATACTGCTGCAACAGGTCAGAACAACTGACCACAAACTCATGCATGCAGTGTTTCCCATACGGGATGCGCAGCACTGGTGCCAGCTTTGCAGCAAGATAGTTGGCATTCAGGACTGCATGGCGGCTTGCCGCCCTGAGTCCTTCGCTGCCCATCCTGAGGATGTATACATATGCCCTGAGCAGGACCAGGAAGTTTCCCCAGAACATGCTCACCTTTCCTATGGAATCCTCGTTCTCCCAATGATAGACATACCCACTGTCAGTCAGTTCAATGTCCGGCTTGGGAAGGAACGGTCTGAGGCGGGTGTTCACCATGACCGGCCCACTGCCGGGACCGCCACCGCCATGCGGTGTGGAGAACGTCTTGTGCAGATTGAGATGCAGAACGTCAAAACCCATGTCACCCGGGGTAGCCATGCCAAGGATGGCATTCAGGTTTGCCCCATCGTAATAGAGCAATGCCCCCACATCATGCACCATGCGGGAGATGACCAGGATATCCTGCTCAAAGAGTCCAAGCGTGTTGGGGTTGGTCAGCATCAGGGCTGCCACCGAATCATCAAGCTTTGAAGCAAGGTCCTCAAGATCCACCAAGCCGCGCTCATCACTTGCAACGCTGACCACATCAAACCCATTCACCGCAGCGCTGGCAGGATTGGTCCCATGGGCGCTGACCGGTATGAGGACCTTGTTTCTCTTGCTTTCTCCCTGCTTGAGGAAGTAGGCTCGGATCATCTTCAGCCCGGTATACTCGCCATGGGCACCTGCACAGGGTTGCAGGGTCCCCCAGCTCATGCCGGTGATGGAGGAGAGGTCTTCCAGCAGGTTGTACATGACCGAAAGACAGCCTTGGACTGTGGAGATATCCTGCAGGGGGTGTATCTGGGTAAACTCACTCATGCCGGCAATATGCTCGGCAATCTTGGGGTTGTACTTCATGGTGCACGATCCAAGCGGGTACATGCCGTTGTCCACCCCATGCACCAGGTTTGACAGCCGGGTGAAATGCCGCACCACGTCAAGTTCCGCCACCTCGGGAAGACGTGCAGGCTTCTGCCTGCTCAGGGAGGCGGGAAGCGACGGCAGTGCCTGGTCGAATCCACGGGGAAGATCCAGAGGAGGGAAACAGTAGGCCTTGCGCCCGATCTTGGACATATCAATCAACAATGGTTCACTCATTTCATCACCCTCCGTGCTGCAGCGAGATAGAGCTCAAGTTCCTCTCGGCTGCGCTTCTCGGTCACTGCCACGAGCAGAACCAGCTCATCCTTGGCTTGCCTCGTCAAGGCTGCAAGCCTGACTCCTGCAAAGATACCTTCGTTGCGCAGTTCCTGCAGGAACTTGCGCATCTTCTTGGCATCTGAGAACACCAGGGGAAACTCACACCAGAAGGGCTTGTCCCATATCAGGGTGATACCGGGAAGCTGGGCAAGATGATAGGCAAGATAGTGTGCCTTTGCATAGCTTTGGTTGGCCGCTTCCACCATGCCCGACCACCCCAGCGAAGAGAGATGGATGGTGGTCATCAATGCCGCAAGGGCTTGGTTGGAACATACATTGCTGGTCGCTCGCTCACGCTTGATGTGTTGTTCCCGGGCCTGCAGGGTGAGGGTGAACCCTCTCCTTCCCTGTGCATCGGTGGTAGCGCCCACGATACGACCGGGGATGCGGCGCATCAGGCTCTCAGTCACCGCCATATAACCGCAGGAAGGTCCGCCGAAGGCCAACGGCAAGCCAAGCGATTGGGTGTCCCCGATGGCGATATCGGCACCCCACTCCGCCTGGCTTTTCTGGATCGCAAGCGACAAGGGGTCGCTCAGGATGGCAAACAGGCACCCATGGCTGTGCAAGGTTTCGGAAACAGAGCTGTAGTCTTCCAACAGGCCGTAGCGGTTCGGGCTCTGGACGATGAGACCTGCACAGCTTTCGTCAAGCTCTGCATCCAGAATGGAAAGATCCACCACCCCTTCCTTCTCTTTGAGTATCCGTATGGTCCTGTCGGTTCCCTTCGCCCAAGTGGTGAGCACTGCCAGGATGAAGGGATGGATGGTGCTGGAGACCAGCACCGTAGAGGATTTGCGTTTTGCGCCGATCATCAGGCTGGCGGCCTCACTTGCGGCATGAGAACCGTCGTAGAGGGAAGCATTCGCAACATCCATGCCGGTGATTTCGCAAATCATGCTCTGAAACTCATAGATCGCCTGCAAGAGCCCTTGGCTCATTTCGGCTTGGTAAGGAGTGTAGGCAGTGACAAAGGAGGGAAGGGATGAGAGAGACTTCACCGTAGCGGGAATGATATGGTCGTAACAGCCGCATCCAAGGAAGGGGATGCCCCGTACGTTTCTTTGCGCAATGGAATCGATCATTCGCTGGACTTCATCTTCGGTTCTTCCGTGGCTGATCGGAACGGAATCGGAAAGCTGCAACTCCTCTCCCAGCCCCTCGAAGAGCTGGTCGATCGACTGCAACCCAATGGAGGAAAGCATCATCTTGCGGTCCTCTTCGGTGTGGGGAATATAGGGATATACCATGGTTACCTCCGGTATACGGACAAAGCAATGCCGCCATCACGGCGGCATCTGCTGACGATCAAAGTGTGTTCAGGTAGACTTCGTAGCCGTTGGCATCCATCAGGGCATGGTAGTCATCCAGTTTGCAGTCTGTCAGAACATACAAATGATGTGCATAGCAGTCCTCATTGATCAGCTCAGGCGACCCATCAAGGTCCTCATTTGCCTCAAGGACCTTTCCTTCAAGGGGATTCAGGATGGCCGATGCAGCCTTTACGCTTTCAACGGTGGAAATCTCCTCCCCCTTGGCATACCGTTCCCCGAGAGGCGGCAACTCAACGAAGACTATTTCACCCAATTCATGCTGTGCATGGTCGGTGATTCCCACGTAGGCTTTCTCACCTTCGATACGGACCCATTCATGATCCTTGCTATACCGCAAATCCTGCACTATCTTACTCATCCTGGACCTCCAACCAACGTCAATGCTACCATCACCTTGCACTGTTGTCGAGGGGAAAGTACTTGCTTAGGAACGCTAAATCCAACTCTGGGTAGAGCTTGAACCGATCAAGCAACGAAAGAACGCGGTTTTGTGCTTCTTGCATCACCGCCGGATCCGTAACTGCCTTCGCCTTGCTGAGCTGGCCTGCTTTCTCTCCCTTCGTCAAAACCAAAGGCTTGGTATGCTTGAGAACCAGGGCTATGATCGAGGCAATCTCTGCCATCTGCTCTTCTCCCATACCCAGCGTAGTTACTGCGGGAGTCCCGATGCGCAATCCGCTGGTGTACCAGGGGCCATTGGGATCGAAGGGAAGAGCATTGCGGTTCAGCGTCACACCACACTCACGAAGTGCACTCTCTGCCTGACGGCCGTTCAGGCCGAAGGAACGAACATCCAGGAGCATCAGATGGTTGTCGGTACCGCCGGTCGCAACGGTGATGCCTTCTGCAATGCAGGCTTTTGCCAATGCGGCGGAGTTCTTCACGATGCGCTGTGCATACTCGGCAAAGGAAGGATCGAGAGCTTCCTTGAAGGCAATGGCCTTTGCAGCCATCACATGGGGGAGCGGACCTCCGATGACCAGGGGGCAGCCCTTGTCGACACTCTCGGCAAACTCCTGTTTGCACAGGACCATGCCACCACGAGGACCACGCAGCGTCTTGTGGGTGGTGGTGGTGACCACATCCGCCCACAGGACAGGATTGTACTCATCACAGAAAACCTTGCCAGCCACGAGGCCGGCAAAGTGGGCCATGTCCACCATGAACACCGCACCCACGCTATGGGCAATATCGGCCATGCGCTTGAAATCGATCTTGCGCGGATAGGCACTGTAACCGGCCAGGAGGATCAGAGGACGAATCTCATTTGCCAGCCTTTCAATCTCATCATAATCCAGATACCCACTCTTCTCATCAACCGAGTAGGAGTATGCATCAAACATCTGTGCAGAGACGTTCTGGCGGTAACCATGGGTCAAATGTCCGCCTGAGTAGTAATCAAGGCCGAGGATTCTTTGGTTGCCCAGTTTCTCACGAACCTGGTTCCACATTTCCCGACTCATTTCACTGGGATTGGTTACTCCGAGCTCAGCGAGCAAGGGCACCTGCACGCGGGCATTGAGAATGGCCCAGTATGCGACAAGATTGGCATCAGCTCCGCTATGCGGTTGTACATACGCGTGTTCTGCTCCGAACAGCTTGCAGGCATAGTCGCAGGCAAGAGCCTCGATGGCATCAACGTTGTCGCATCCTGCATAAAAGCGGTGATAGGCAAACCCCTCGCTGTACTTGTCAGTCAAAAGATTCCCCATGGCCAGCTGGCTGTTGATCGAGGAGAAGTTCTCACTGGCAATCAATTTCAGGTGGGTTCTCTGATCTGCCAGCTCATTGACGATGCGGGCGGCAACCTGCGTGTCGACATCTGCGATTTGCTGAAGGGACGCCGTATAGGCGACCATAGCCTCACTAACCTGCGTATTGTTTGCCAAGTACGCCTGCAATGCTCTCAAATTGGCCATCACTTTCACCTCTTGCATGCTTTCTTAAGTGGTATCTTGCCCTTGTGAGGCGGCTCTGTCAATTGAGTTGCTGCATTTATCACATTCCGGTTGCATTTTTTACCTCACTCCCCCTACAATACTTCGATTGTTTTTTTCCGGACAATCATCTACACCACAGGAAAGTGAGAACAGCATCGGTATGAAAGAAAACACAGCTCGTGAGACTCTGGGCAGCAGACTTGGGTTCATCCTCCTCTCTGCAGGATGTGCCATCGGATTGGGGAACGTCTGGAGATTCCCCTTCATCACAGGACGGTATGGAGGGGCGGCTTTCGTCCTGATTTACATACTCTTTTTGGTCATTCTCGGTCTCCCGGTCATGGTAATGGAGTTATCCATCGGAAGGGCCAGCAAACAGAACATCGGCCTTGCGATGACAAAGCTGACCCCTGCCAAGAAACCTTGGCAGGTCTACGGCAAACTGGCCATCGTCGGCAACTATGTGCTGATGATGTTCTACACCACCATCACCGGCTGGTTGCTCTCCTATCTTGTACATATGGTCAAAGGTGACTTCAGCGGGCTTGATGCCTCGGGTGTCGGCTCATTCTTCGGAGGGATGCTTGAGAATCCCCTGTCCATGACCGTTTGGATGCTCATCGCCGTCGTGCTTGGCTTCCTCCCGGTGGCGAAAGGACTGCAAAGTGGTGTTGAGAAGATCACCAAGTTCATGATGATCGGCCTCTTGGCCCTCATGATCGTCCTGGCATTCAACAGCCTCCTGCTCAAGGGTGGTTCTGAAGGCCTGAAGTTCTACCTTATTCCCGATTTCTCCCGCATGGCCGAAAGCGGACTGTTCTCTGCCATCTATGCGGCGATGGGCCAGGCCTTCTTTACGTTGAGCCTTGGTATCGGAAGCATCGCAATTTTCGGCAGCTACATCGGCAAGGAGAACAGGCTCACCGGAGAAGCGGTACGCATCATCAGTCTCGATACCTTTGTTGCACTGTGCAGCGGCCTGATCATTTTCCCGGCGGCGTTCGCATTCGGCATCCAGCCTGATGCCGGTCCATCCCTGATCTTCATCACCCTTCCCAACATCTTCAACCAGATGGCCGGCGGCCGCTTCTGGGGAAGCCTGTTCTTCCTCTTCATGAGCTTTGCCGCACTGAGCACCCTCATCGCCGTCTTCGAGAACATCATCAGCTTCTGGATCGACACCATGGGTATGAGCAGAAAGAAAGCAGTCCTGTTCAATGCAATCGCGATTGCAATCCTGAGCATTCCTTGTGTTTTGGGATTCAATCTCTGGTCGTCCTTCCAACCGCTTGGACCGGGAACAGGAGTACTTGATCTTGAGGACTTTGTGGTAAGCTCCACGCTGCTTCCTCTGGGGTCGTTGATTTTTACTCTCTACTGTACCTGGAAATATGGTTGGGGCTGGGATAATTTTCTCTCTGAAGCAGATAGCGGCGTAGGCTTGAAATTCCCGAGAGCACTGCAGTTTTACTTCAAGTTCATCCTGCCTGCCATCATCCTTGGGATCTTCCTCAAGGGCTATTGGGATATCTTCATTGCCTGAAGCTAGGTTGACACGCTGAAAGCTAGTGCATATAATTTCCTAGCTTTCAAGCATATATTTGGAGGATTTGTGGCAAAAGAAGAAGCAATTGAAGTAGAGGGCGTCGTACGCGAGGCACTACCGAATACCATGTTCCGTGTGGAACTCCAGAACCAGCATGTCATTCTTGCCCATCTTTCGGGAAAAATGCGCAAACACTACATCAGGATTGTTCCTGGTGATTCCGTGAGGGTTGCACTCTCCCCGTATGATCTGACCAAGGGTCGCATCATCTATCGCGAGCGCTAAGAAACCCCTGCAACAGGAAGCCGGTCTCCTTGGAAACCGGCTTCTTGCATGCATATCTTTCATCCGCTAGGAACTTTTCAGGATAACCCAGATGACACCACTACCCCCATGCATGGCCTTGGGGGTATATGCTTCGCGCACTACGCTGCTGAGCCGTATCTGCGAGAGGGCTGCTTCCTTGAGCAGGGAGTAACCCTTGTCATTGTGCAGTCCTTTTCCGGTGATGATGGCTACCTTCTGCAGGTTCGCCGCCTTTGAAGAGCGCAGAAAATCTGCCGTAGCCTTCTCCGCTTCCAGGACTTTCAGCCCATGCAGATCCAAGGTTGCCTGCGGCTCAAGCGCACGCAATTCTCCGATCGTACTCTGCACCTTGGTCTGCTCGCGCTTCTCTTTGCGGGCCTTCTCGATGGCCAAGGACTCATCGCGTTGTTCCGTCCATTGCCGGTAGGTGTCTGAGAACGACCAGGAGACCGAGCTGTCTCGCCCCTGATCCAGTTCCTCCTTCTCCTCCAAGGCCTCTTCCATCTGTCTGGACGGAGTCAGCGGAGAGGCAGGAAGCGTTCGCTTTTCGGCTTGCTTGGCTTTTGGTTTAGCAGGCGCATTCCCCTCAAACTGGTCAAGCAACGACCCGAAATCTTTCTTTGGCACGTAGGCTTGGCTTTTCTTGATGGGTTGCTCTTCTTGCTTCCCCTCTTTCTTTGCAGCTTTCTCCCCTTCCCACTCAGCAAGGATCTCGGCAAAAGATTTTTCCACCTTCACTTTGCTGTGACTTTTCATGCGTTTGGTGACACCGCTCAGTTCTCCGGTAGCTTCCCAAGCGGTGAGGATATCGCCAAAGTTTGCTTTCGGGTCAAAGCCGAGCACCAGGGGCTCCTTCCGCTGCGATACAACCGGTTTTGGTGCTGCCTTGGGTATCACCTTGGTTGGTTTCACCTCTTTGATGTTCTCAAACGGGAGATATGCATCGGGAGCAACTGCAAGGCGGCTGTCTCCAGCCGCCTTTTCCTTTCGAACTTCTTTCTTCTTGGCTCGTTTGGGCACTCAGACCTCCCTGACATCGAGCAGCTGGGAGACATAGGGTTTGATGATCTCCACAACCTTGCTGATAGGAGCCCCCTGTACCTTGATCGTACAGATGGCATTCGTGGGATCGGTACCCATGAAGGTACCGAAGGTGATGATATCGATGCCTTGCTCGCTGAGAGCCTGACTGATCTTTGCAATGGTTCCCGGCTTGTCCTCAACCACGAAGGAGACACGCACTCCGAAGTGGCGTGCTCCGAAGAGCTCGAGGAGGATCTTGAACATGTCACTCTTGGTGACGATGCCGATGAGCTTGTCGCCTTCAAGGACGGGAAGGCTCGAAAGATCCTGGTCGACCATCATGCGGGCCGCTTCCTCAACCGTGGTATCCTTGGTGATGGTAACCACGTTCTTGCTCATCAGCTTCTTGACGGTAAGCTTGCTGAGCAGATAGGCCATCTCATGGATGGAAAGGCTGCTGGCCGGGGATGGGGTGGCATACAGGATATCCTTCTCTGTGATGATTCCCACCAGATGCTTTTCCCTGTCAAGCACAGGAAGGCGGTGAACCTTCTCCTGTTTCATCAAGTTCGAAGCTTCTGCTATCGACATGTCAGGAGTAGCTGTAACAGGATTACGCGTCATTCTTCGTTCGATAATCATTTGGATCTCCTACCTACCATCTACCATAACTATACTGCAAGCGTACTGGATTTTCCAGCCATTATTCCCCGAGATAGGCCTCACGCACTTTCTCGTTCTCCAAGAGAGAGGAAGACACATCGTGCAGGACAATCCTTCCATTCTCCATGACGTACCCCTCGGTGGATGCCTTCAATGCCATTCGGGCATTCTGTTCGACCAGAAAGACCGTGACCTTATCCTGCTTGTTGATCATATCAATTTTTTCAAAGATGTCTGCGATCACCAGCGGGGCAAGGCCGAGTCCCGGTTCATCGAGGAGGATGAGCCTGGGGCCACTCATCAGGGCACGTGCAATGGCCATCATCTGCTGCTCGCCCCCGCTGAGCGATCGGGTTTTCTGCCGCCGTCTCGCTCCGAGAATGGGAAAGAAATCGTACATGGCTTCCTTGCGGTCGGCGATGAGCTGCTCATCACGGACCAGGAAAGCTCCCATGTCAAGATTTTCCTCAACGGTCATGTCGGCAAATACCCTCCTCCCTTCCGGGACAAGCGCAATGCCTTTTGCAGCAATAAGGTCGGTGGTCAGGATGCGGGGCCGTTTCACCCCTTTGACCACATCATGTTTCGCCCTGCAAATCTCTTCCCCATCGAAGGTGATCGAACCGCTGACCAGCGGTTCCTGTCCAACAATGGCTTTCAGGAGCGTGCTTTTTCCACTCCCGTTTGCACCGATAAGGCAGACGATGTCGCCTTCATTGACATGCATGCTCACCTGCTGCAAGGCCTTGATGTTTCCATAGGAAACGGAGATATCATCAATGCTGAGCAACTCTTTCATTCTTCTTCCTTTCCCAGATAGGCTTCGATGACACTGGGATTGTGCTTGATCTCCCGGGGAGTTCCCTGGGCAAGCTTCTGACCATAGTTGAGTACGGTGATCGTATCACAGATGTTCATGACCAGCTTCATGTCGTGCTCGATCAGAACCACGGTGATATCCAGATCACGGATCTTGCGGATGGTGGCCATCAGATGGTCGGTTTCCTGCGGGTTCATACCTGCAGCCGGCTCATCGAGGAAGAGCAACTTCGGGTCGGTGGCCAGGGCTCTGGCTATTTCCAGCTCGCGCTGCCGTCCATAGGGAAGGTTTTTTGCAAGCTCATTCTTCATGGAACCCATGCCGAAGAAGTCGAGCCAGTCACAGGCCTTCTCATAGATCTGCTCCTCCTCCTGCTTCATGTGCACATAGCTGTTGATGGCATTGAGGAAGCGCCCCTTGGTCTCACTCTTCCCAGTCTTGAAGTGACGCCCGATCATGACATTCTCCACTACCGTCAGCTCCTTGAAGAGACGGATGTTCTGGAAGGTGCGGGCAATACCCATTCTGCAGATGGAGTGGGCAGGAACCCCGGTGATATCCTTCTTGTTGAAGAACACCTTGCCAGAGGAGGGAATATCCAAACCGGTCATGTTGTTGAACAGGGTGGTCTTGCCTGCCCCGTTGGGACCAATGAGACCGGTGATCAAACCTTTCTCGACAACGAAATCGACTTTATTGACAGCAACAACACCGCCATAGGCACGGGTCAGTGCTTCGGTTTCCAAGAGGATCATCGTGCACCTCCCTTGCTACTCTTCGCAACTTTCTTTCCATAGCGGGTCTCTTCCCTACCCAGCAATCCCTGCGGACGCCAGATCATCATGACAACCAGGATCAAGCCGAAGAGTATCTGCTTGAACTGGGGAGGAATGACACTGGAAAGGCCGGTAAGCTGCGGGAAATAGCTGATCAGCTGGATGATGAAGGCGCCCAGGATGGATGCCTTGAAGTTGCCCATGCCACCAAGCACAACCATGCACAACACCATGACCGAGACCATGAAGGTATAGGTACCTGGGGTCACCGAGAGGGAGAACACAGCCTGCAGCGATCCTGCAAGTCCGGCTACCGAGGCACCGAGGATGAAGGCAAACACCTTGTAGGTGGTGATGTTGATACCCATCGACTGGGCGGCGATCTCATCCTCACGGACAGCAGACAGGGCCCTGCCCATGCGCGAGCGTGCCAAACGTTGGAAGATCACATAGGCTATGCCGACAAAGACGAAGACCATGACCAGGAATGCGTACTTCTTGTACGGATTGATGGTGAAGCCGAACAGGTCCGGCATCGGGATGCGCTGTATGCCCATGGGGCCTCTGGTGACAGAGTCCCAGTTGTTGAGGACGTTGCGCACGATCTCACCGAAGCCGAGGGTGGCGATGGCAAGGTAGTCACCCTTCAGACGAAGGGTGGGGAGCCCGATCAGAAGACCGAAGAAAGCACTGAGAATAAGAGCTGCCGGCAAGGTTGCCCAGAAGGACCAGCCGAAGCGGGTCGTCAGGATTGCCGTTGCATACGAACCGATGGCAAAGAACCCTGCCTGGGTCAGGCTGAGCAAGCCACCGTATCCGGTGATGATATTCTGGCCGAGGGCCATCAGGGCATAGATGCCTGAATAAATCAGAATGAGCAGGAAGAAGTTGAACATGTTAGACTTTCTCCTTTTCGACCTTGCCGAAGAGTCCTTCCGGCTTGAGCAGGAGGATCAGGATGAGTACGCCGAAGGCAATGGTATCCTTCAGGCCGGTTGGGATGCCGAAGATGGCAACACCGAAGGTCTCCAAAAGACCAAGCAGGATACCACCGAACATAGCTCCGCTGATATTGCCGATACCACCGACGACCGCTGCCACGAAGGCTTTCAGGCCCATCATGGTACCCATTGTTGCGTAGACTTTGAAATCCAGGGCGATCAGGATGCCGCCGACGGCTGCCAGGGCGCTTCCGATGGCAAAGGTCATGCTGATGACCCGATTCACATTGATGCCCATCAGCATCGCTGTTCCCTGGTCAAGGCTGGTTGCACGCATGGCCTTGCCCATCCTCGTCTTGTCAATGAAGAGCTTGAGGATGATCATCATCACCAAGGAAACCGCAAGGATGAGAATCTGGTGAGGGGTGATGACTACTCCACCCAAGCGAATGGCTGAGTTGTCAAACGGATAGTTGAACTTTCTGGAGTGGGTGCCGAAGGCCCACGCCGCCCCATTGGAAAGGATGAATGACACACCGATGGCGCTGAGCAGCGGAGCCAGACGGGTCGCCTTGCGAAGCGGCTTGTATGCCACACGCTCGATGAACATACCTATGACGGCGCTGAGCCCCATGCTGATGATCATTGCCAGGAAGAAGGCAACCAAGGTCCAGAGGCCCAATGGCGAATCACCGCGCAGCCAGTCAAACAGGAACAGCCCGATATAGGCACCTAGCATCAGCACGTCACCATGGGCGAAGTTGATAAATTTCAGAATGCCATACACCATGGTATATCCCAAGGCAATGAGGGCATAGATGCCCCCGAGTGTCAGGCCATTCATCAAATGTTGGAAGAATTCAGCAATTCCCACGATGCTCTCTCCTTCGTACGAGAACTGAAATGAACGATAACATGAAAAGACCGGTGTAAACAACACCGGTCCTCCCAATTTCCCGCAAGACCGGGAATCCTTGTACAGGCCTTAGTCGATCTGGACGAGCTTGCCGTCTACGACCGTGTAGGTGCCCAAGTATTCTGGTGTGGTCTTGTTGACCTTGTAGAGTCCCTGATAGGCAACCAGGTCCCCGTTCTCAGCGAAATTCACCACACCGGAAACGCCCGGGAAATCCTTGGTTACAGCAACTGCATCACGGATTGCCTTGCGGTCGAACTTGCCCGTTGCCTTGTACACCTTGTCCATTGCTGCGAGCAGGATGTTGGTGCCATCATAGGCGTTGGTTGCGAAGCTGTCCGGTCCGACACCATACTTGGTGGTGTACTGGGAAACAAAGGTGCTGAAAGCCGGGCTTTCCTTGACCTTTGCAGGTCCCACGTAGATCACGCCGTCGGTGAAGTCACCAGCGAGATTGTAGATCTCAGGGTTGGAGAAACCGTCACAGGAGAGGAACGGAATGTCCATGCCAAGCTGGGAAGCCTGCTCAAGGATCTGAGCCATCTCAGCGGTGTAGTTGGGGATGTAGATAGCCTCGGGGCTGGCGGTACGAATCTTGGTCAGCTGGGTCTTGAAGTCCTTGTCGCCGACATTGAATGCCTCAGCGATGGTTACCTTTCCACCTGCAGCTTCGAAAGAAGCGGTCATGCCTTCATAGAGGCCCTGGCTGTAGTCGTTCTTGGCATACAGGACGCCGATGGTCTTGTATCCGAGCTTCTCGAAGAAGTAGCGACCGGCAACCTCACCCTGCAGACCGTCGGAAACAACGGTGCGGAATACAAAGTCACCAATGGCGGTGATGTCAGCATGGGTGGCAGACGGGCTGATCATGACAAGACCCTCGTTCTGGACACGCTCGCCGACTGCAAAGCTTACACCGGTGAATACAGGACCGATGAGGCCGACAATCTTATCGGAAGAGGAGAGCTTCTCAATTGAGGAGAGGCCTTTCTCAACGTTACCTTCGGAATCCTCGGTGACCAGGGTTACCGGGATGCTGCCGCCAATACCACCCTTGGCATTGAACTGCTCGATGGCGAGCATGGCAGAGTTGTTGCTCAGTACACCATAGTTGGCGTAGTCACCGGTCATAGGACCAATGAAACCAATCTTGGGACTGTCAACCTTCTTGGCGACAGGAGCCGCCTCTACAGCACCGGAAGTGGATGCTGGAGCTTCTTCTTTTTTACAACCTATTGCAGTCATTGCAATTACTACCAGTACAATGAGGAACAGGAGAGCAACACGTTTTTTCATCTTTGGTACCTCCAAAAGTGTCCGACAGTTTAAATCGAAACATTGTATAGGTTATACAATAACAAGTATATTTATGCAATATTCAACCACACTAAAACATAGCTTTTCGCAAGAGTTTTTCGTCCAACAGCCTAAAGTACAATAATATCACCAAAAGTAACACTTACAGATACCCATTTCCTCAAAGGTCGTGCTATACTTATTGAACAACTAGCACAGAGGAGGAATTCCATGAGCAAAATGCTTGGAGAATTCAAGAAATTCATTACTCGGGGGAATGTCATGGATATGGCTGTCGGTATCATCATCGGCAGTGCATTCACCGCAATCGTCAACTCATTGGTCAAGGACGTC
>RZYT01000188.1 GCA_009930195.1 Spirochaetia bacterium
ATCATCCTTGTCTTGGTAGTTGGGCGTGCATCGGCGATGGTGTTTGCTGCCTTTTTGAGATAGGCAAGCTGCTTTTCAGCTGAAAGGCCCTTGCACTCCCAGGCAGCCAAAGCCATGCCCATCGGGGCTGCAGTATAGGGACCGGCACTCTGGGTCACCATATCCCTGATCGCCTGCATCACCTCGGTATGGTGCTTGCACACCACAAAGGCCTTTCTTGCAGGATAGACTCTCCTGTCCAGGATTCTTACTTCACCAGCATCATACCAAGCAACATTCTCATACTGAAGCATGAACGCAAGGTCTTTGTCAGCTCTTTCCATGATTTCGACTCCTTAGCAACACTTGTATTCAATTCCTATGGTCTTGAACCACTGTACCCATTTTTGCTCAATTTCGCTATCGGTAATGATCATATCCATCGAATCGATGGTGGCAATGCGATGCACCCCGGACCAACCGAATTTCGTATGGTCTGCAACCACATAGCACTTCTTCGACTGTCTGATCATGCACTCCCGTATCCGGGCCTCTTCCTCATTGTGATCGGTGAGGCCGAACTTGACATCAACCGAAGGAGGGCTGACAAAACAGTAGTCGGCACAATACTTCTCCAACGTTGCGATTGCATTGGGCCCCACCAGGGACCCATTGAGCTTGCGCAGGTTCCCCCCTACACAGATGACCTCGATATTCTCAGAATCACCAAAACTCCCTGCCGTGGAAATGGAGTTGGTGATGACCGTGACACGCTTGTTCATCTCCTTGATCTTGTTTGCAATGTAACATGAGGTGGTGCTGGAATCCAGCATGATGCAACTGTCTGCGGTGATGAGTGAGGCGCAGAACGCAGCAAAACGCTGCTTGATGCCCGGCAGCATCATCTGCCTGAAACACTGTGGGGCGGCCAGATCACTCTGATGGATTCGGTATGCCCCTCCATGGGCTTTTCTCACCCCGATATTCATATCCACGATCTTGTTCAGATCCCTGCGTATGGTTTCTTCGGTGACATTGAAACTCGTACTCAGGTCCTTGATCATGATGAACCCGTTGTACGGAATCTGGTTGATGATGCTCTGTATTCGTTCCTTGCTCTTCATACTCAACAAATATACCACCCAATTGTTGGCAAATAAACATTTATTTGCGGAAATATGGAAGAAAATCTGTTTACTCCCACAAATATGGGGAAAAAGTTTGGTTTTGGCCAAAAAAAATATTTGACTTGTGCACAAACAGAGTCAATACTGATAGACGAATTGCAATGTTTGCTCATGAAAGGAGTGGGAAATGAAAAAGATTTTGATGGTGCTGTTGGTGATTGCTGTTTCTCTTTCTTGCGCATTTGCCAGTGGGGACAAGGAATCATCTGCCAAGAAGACCGTGACTGCCGCCCTTATCACTAATCCCAAGGGAACGTCCGTTTTCATCAATGAAGGAATTGCCGGCTTTGAAAGCGCTTGTGCAAAATGGGGGATCAAGGGCACCGTTGTTGAGTGCAAAGATACCTCTGAGTACGAATCGAACGCTCGTGCAGCAGCCAATGAGGGGTACGACCTTATCCTGGGTGCTTCCTGGGAAGCAGGTTCCATCATCAGTGAACTTGCTGAAATCTACGACGACATCGCGTTCGGCATCATCGACACCATGGTGGATTCGCCGAAAGTAAAGTGCGTCAACTACTATGAAGCCGAAGGCGCCTATCTCATTGGTGTCATCGCAGCCCTTACCGTTGACGGAGCCAGCCACAACTACGGCTCGATCAACGTAAGCCAGAGCGCATCCTCCTTCAAGTGGAGATACGGCTTTGCACAGGGTGTACTCTCGCTCGACCCGAAGGCCAAGTTCACCTTCAACTACGTAAACGGCTATTCGGAAGTGGCTCTTGCAAACGAACTTGCCCGCCAGCAGTATGAGAAAGGATGCCTCTTCATCAACAGCTGTGCAGCAGGTGGCGACACCGGCACCTTCCAGGCTGCACTCGACAAGAAGTTCTACACCGCAGGCCAGGATGTTGACCTGACCAGCAAGGACAACCCGTACATCGTCACCTGCCAGCTCAAGGGAGCAGGCGAGTCGATCGCATACCTCATCGACCTCTACATGGAAGACAAGTGGAATTCGGACAACGAGACCCTTGGTGTTGCAGATGGAGCCATCGGTGCAATCTGGGCAACCAGGGATTCTGAGATCACCACCCGTCCTGCACAGCTCTCCGATGCTGACATGGTCATCATCAAGCAGGCTGTCGAGGATATCAGAAGCGGCAAGATCAACATGCGTGACATGCCCGAAGAAGTAGCTGGAATCATCCCTCTTATCTGATAGGGAATCATACGTTTGCTAGGGCAAAGCGACACCCGTCGCTTTGCCATTCTGTAAGATAGGTGTGCACAGTGCTGGTAGAAATGAAACACATAACCAAAACCTACGGGGCTTTGGTTGCAAACAACAGTATCGATCTTACGCTCCAGAAAGGTGAGATACTTGCTGTGGTAGGCGAGAACGGTGCCGGAAAGAGTACCTTGATGAAGATACTCTACGGCCTGGAAGCGTACGACAGCGGAGAAATCCTGATCAACGGGGAAAGCAGGAAATTTCGCTCCCCGCATGATGCCATAGACAGCGGAATCGGCATGGTCCAACAGCACTTCATGCTGTTTCCCCCGTTCACCGCCGCAGAGAACATCGTCTATGGGCATGAACCGACGAGAAAGGGAATCCTTTTCAACCGTGCAGAAGCTTCAGACAAAGTGAAGGAGCTGTGCAAGCGCTATGGCATGTACATAGACCCCAACGTCAAGGTTGCCGACTGTCCGGTAGGCTTGCAGCAGAGAATCGAGATTCTCAAGGTCTTGTACCAAGGTGTTGAGATCATCATCTTTGACGAACCCTCGGCGGTACTTACCCCGCAGGAAGTGAAGGAACTGCTCAAGACCATCAAGGACCTGAAACAGGCAGGGAAGTCCATCATCCTCATCACCCATAAGCTGAGCGAGGTTATGGCAGTTGCAGACCGCGTCATGGTCATGCGCCTTGGCCAACTGATCAAGACCATGCCCATCGGAGAGACAAGCATTGAGGAAATGAGCTTTCTCATGGTCGGCCACAAACTGGAAACACGAAAGATCAAGAAGATAGGGCAGGGCAGTGCCGTCTTGAAGGTGGAGCATCTCACCCTTGCAGGTACCGGGGAACGAAACACCCTCGATGATGTGAACCTCTACGTACGGCGCGGTGAGATCGTCGGCATAGCCGGCGTCTCTGGCAACGGACAGAGCGAGCTCATCCAGTGCCTGACCGGCATCCTGAAATTCCAAGCCGGAAGCGTCATCATCAATGACCAGGATGTATCGAACCGGTCGGTTCAGGAGATCAGGGACAGCGGATGCGCCTGCATTCCCGAAGACCGGTATTATTGGGGAAATGCAGCAGAAGCCACCCTGGTGGAGAATGCCATCATGTCCCATTACAAGAAATCGAATCTGATGCGCTATGGGATCTTTCACAAGAAGAACACCCGGAAATTTGCAAATGACTGCATGGCTGAGTTTGACGTCAGATACTCCTCCGACCGGCAGGCCACCCAGGAACTCTCCGGCGGCAATGTCCAGAAGCTCATCGTTGCCCGGGAGATCTCCCAGCACTCTCCGTTTCTCATCGCGGCAGAACCGACGCGTGGCATAGACATCGGAGCCATTGATTTCATCCATGGGAAGCTGCTTGAGAAACGGGAGAAAGGGGACGGCATCCTGCTCATCTCCTCTGAGCTTACGGAAATCTTTGCACTCAGCGACAGGATCTACGTGATGTATGAAGGAAAAATCGCCGGAGAATTCTCCCGTGAGGAAGCAACGAGTGACAAGGTCGGCCTGGTGATGATGGGAGGAAACCTCAATGGATGAGTTCAAGAAAAGAAAACTGGTTGATGATGTCGCCTCCCCCATAATTGCCATCCTGGCAGGCCTTTTGGTAGGGGCCATCGTGATGCTTCTCACCGGCACGGATCCCTTGTATGCCTACGCCCAGATGTTCTCCAAATCCTTTTTCAAACCGTACTACCTTGCCGAAACGCTTGTCCGCAGCGCTCCGATCATGCTCAGCGGTGTAGCCGCCGCGGTGGCTTGGAGAGCAGGGTACATCAACCTTGGCATGCAGGGCCAGATGTGCGTCGGCGGCCTTGTGGCCACCATCATGGCCATTTACCTGCCGATGGACTCCTGGTGGGGAACAGCCTTGTGCTTTCTTGGTGGCATGACAGCCGCTGCCTTGTTTGCCCTCATCCCCACCTATCTCGATTACAAGTTCAATGCATCGCTGATCATCACCACCCTGATGCTCAACTATGCGATCAACCATGTCACCAACTACTTTGTCGCCTATCCCATGCGCGACCCTGCCGGGGACGGCATGGCCCAGCAGTCGGTGCAGATAGCCCAGTCCATGCGATTCTTCCGATTCTCCAACAAGAATGCCATGAACAGCAGTGTCTTTGTGGCAGTCCTGGTCGTCGT
>RZYT01000023.1 GCA_009930195.1 Spirochaetia bacterium
CGCTGGTAATGGTATAGGTGTGGGTATCTTCCTGGACAATGGTGGACCCAAGGCTCCTGAGCAGCTGGACCATGACCTGCACATCCTCAATATCCGGCACATTTTCCAAGCGAACCGGCTCATCGGTAAGCAAGGTCGCAGCAAGGCAAGGGAGCGCACTGTTCTTGTTGCCTCCCACCTTCACCTCTCCACTGGCTGCCTTCCCACCGATAATCTGATACGACGCCATGATGTCCTCCAAACCCATCCTATCCTTGCCCCATCACTTTCGCAAGGTCCTTGTTGAATTCTCCCCTCGGTCAATGGTAGAATGTGCGTACATGAAACGGCAGGAACACAGGGTCTATGGAATCGGGAACCCACTCATTGACATCATCGTAAGTGTCGAGGAGCAAGATATCACAGACCTGGGAATCCACAAGGGAACGATGGCTCTCATCTCCAAGGACCGGATGGAAGAACTGCTGCAACTGAGCAAGGAACGGCAAACCTCCTACTCCTGTGGGGGCAGCTGTCCGAATACCATCATAGCCCTCGCCTCCCTTGGTGTTGATGCAACCCTTGCAGGAAAGGTCGGCTCCGACGAGAACGGAGTCATCTACCGCACCAGGCTGAAAGAGCTCGGAGTCCATGATGAGCTGGTGGTCACCAAAGAGGAGATGACCGGTTCCACCGTCATCCTCATCACTCCTGACAGCGAACGCAGCATGAACACCTTTTTGGGTGCAAATCGCCTCTATGCAGCGGCGGATGTGGAAGAACAAACGGTTGCCCAGGCGGATTTCTTCCATTTCACCGGCTACATGTGGGACACCCAGAGCCAGCAGGCTGCCATCATGAAGGCCCTGGGCATTGCGAAAAGCAATCAGACCGTTGTTTCCTTCGATCTCGCAGATCCTTTTGCAGTGGGGCGATACCGTGAACCATTCATCAAGCTGATCACCGAGTACTGCGACATCGTGTACGCCAACCGGGAGGAAGCACGAATACTCTTTGACAACTACGACCCCTATGAGTGCTGCCGCTCGATGGGAAAGCTCTGCAGGACCGCCATCGTAAAGAATGGGAAGAAGGGTTCCTACATCAGCCATGAGGGCAAGATCATCTCCATCCCGGTGAAAGGCCCGGTCGTCCCTGTTGACACTACCGGAGCCGGCGATGTCTATGCTGCCGGCTTTCTGTACGGACAGTACCACGACTTCAGTATTGAGGAGTCGGGTATCATAGCATCCATCCTTGCCGGAGAGATCATCACCCAGCGGGGAGCCCAGTTCAGCAATGAGAAGGCAGCCCAACTCAGGCAGCTCTTCGCCTCAGGAGCGTGGAGAACGCTGTAGCAGAGGTTTGGCCAGAAGCAGGATCCCGGCAATACCAAGCGCTGCCACCACCTTCCAGAACATGCTGATATCCCCAACCAGAAACAGAAGGCTGGCTGCAAGATTGGCCAACAGCCCACCCCCCTGCAATGAGAAGGAGCTGAGGCTTGAGAGTGAGGAACGTACCGAATCATCAGCTTCCTCGTTCAGCAGGAACAAGCCAACCACACTCATGATGCCCAACACCAGATAGATCAGCACATACCACACAAGAAAGCTGCGTATGGTAGCGGAAAACGAGAGCAACGCAAGCAGGGAAAAAACCATTAGGCTGGCGAAGAGATAGAGATGCTTGGGGTTCATTTTGTGCATCAGGTGCTTGCCGGCAAAGGAACCAAGCACACTGACGGCAAAGATGGAAGCTGCAATCAGGCCAAGTATCCACAACTGGGAATCCGAATCAAACAGATCCCTCAAAAAGGGTTGCCAGTAACTCTCAAGGCTGGCGAGCAGGAGCCCTTGCAGAAGAACACTCAGGATGTAAGCCACAAGGAAGGGATGCGAGCCCAGTATTTTGAGCAGACGAGCAGTCTGCCCCATTCCGCTCGTTTCCGGCCGCTCACAGCGTGCAGGTTCTGCAATAAGAAAGGGTAGAAGGAGAAGGTTGAGAAGCAGCAAAACCAACCGAGCTCCCACCACATAGAAGGTAAGCCCAGGGCCCGAGGTTCCCAGACTGAGCAAAAATCCTCCGGCAAGTGACCCGATGCTGAGACAGAGGGATGAGTTGACCTCCATGGCAAGAACCAGATCGCCCAGCTTTTTGCCCGCATCACGGCCAGCTTCCAAATAGAGCGCATCGAGACTTCCGCTCCCAAAGGCTCGTCCAAAACCGCTGAAGCCAAATCCTAGGCAGAGAAGAGGAAAGGAAGAAGCAAAGAACAATGCTGTTCCGATTGAGGAAAACAGGAGGCCCAGGGCAAAACAGCGCTTTCTGCCATGGGTATCGGCAAACATGCCGCTGGGTACTTCAAAGAGCATCACCACCACAGAATAGATGACCATGGCAAGACTCAGATGCGCAAGGCTGTACTGCTTGCTTACCACGATCAGACTCATGGCCGGAATGCTCAGCCCCAAGGCAAAGAAGGAGATCCCGAGCAGGATAAGGTAGGAAGCAGCGTGGAATCTCCTAGGCATGATAGGCCACCAGGGAGTAGACGTATGCCTCCTTCCCCTCACCGTGCTTCTCATGCTCCTGTACAAAGCTTCGGATGAGCCGATAGAGCTGGTCCGCCTCCTCCTTGCTCAGATGCACTACACCCGAAAGCTGGTCAGCCATGAAGTGCCCTGACTCATCCGTATGGTTTCTGGGCTTGGAAAAGAGGTCATCACGCACCTTTTTGGCGACAAAGTCGGAAACAAGCTTCTGTTTCTCTTCCCCAAGGGATGCAAAACTGACGGTGACCAACGTCTTTCGGTAGAACGTAGCCGTAATGCCATGGATCAATTCGGTATGATCGACTTCCACCAAGCCCAACTCCTGGAGACGGAGCAGATGGTGCTTTGCACTTGATGGTTGCATGGAAAGTGCATCACTGACTTGTTTCGCTGTCATGCATGCATGGACCGAAAGGAGGTGCAGTATCTGCTGGCGCTTGGGGTGCATGAAAATCTCGAGGTCCTTTTCTGTTTTCAAAAGAAGTGTCTTCATAACAATCTATATATCATAACATTTATTGTTATGTAAAGAGCGGTTCCTCTGCCCTTGTACATTTTTTTTGTCCTTGGTATTATCAAACCCAATGACGTCGATTTGACAGCCTCCCGGCTTGCGGGCGTCACTAAAGAAACTTGCTAAAAGGGGAGCGCAGCAATTCATTGAGTTGAGTTCCTCCTTCCGCAGTTCCAAAGGAAGGGTATATGCTGACACACGGTTCACACATTTTCACCTCAGAATCAGTAAGCGAAGGACATCCAGACAAGGTCTGCGACCAGATATCGGATGCAGTCCTTGATGCTTGTCTCGCCCAGGACCCCCACAGCCGCGTTGCCTGTGAGGTCTTTGCCACCACCGACATGGTCGTGGTAGGTGGAGAGATTACGACAAACGCCAGTCTGGATATTGAGCAAATTGTCCGCTCTACAGTACAGGATATCGGATACACGGAAGAGGGGTGCGGATTTGATTATCGTACGCTGAAGGTCATCAATCTCACCAAAACACAGAGTGCCGACATCTCGCTCGGCGTCACTGCCGACACATCCCTCTACGGGGAGCAGGGTGCCGGAGACCAGGGAATGATGTTCGGCTTTGCCTGCAACGAAACCAAGGAACTGATGCCGGCCCCGGTAACCTGGGCTCACCAGTTGCTCATGCGTGCAAGCCAGCTGCGCAAGGAAGGCAAGGCCTCGTTCCTCCGCCCCGACGCCAAGAGCCAGGTCTCCCTGCTCTATCAGGACGGCAAACCGGTGCACATCGACTCGGTGGTCATCAGCCATCAGCATACCGATGAGGCTGACCGTGCACATCTGGTAGCCTACCTGACCAAGGAAGTCATCGAGCCGACCCTTGCACACACCGGGTTGTTGGATGAAAAAACCAAGATCTACATCAATCCCACAGGGCGTTTTGTCATCGGAGGGCCGGCCGGAGACACAGGGTTGACCGGAAGAAAAATCATTGTCGACACCTACGGTGGCATGGGCCGTCATGGTGGTGGTGCATTCAGTGGAAAAGATCCCTCAAAGGTCGACCGCAGTGCTGCCTACATGGCCCGTTTTGTGGCAAAGAATCTGGTGGGAAACAATTATTGCACCACCTGTGAGGTTCAGCTCTCCTATGCCATCGGGGTCCCGTACCCGATCTCAATCTATGTCGATACCTTCGGAACAGGAACCTTGGATGATTCCAAGTTGGAAGATTTGGTCAGGGAGAAGTTCAACCTCTCCCCGGCCGGTATCATCCGAAGCCTTGGCCTGTTGAAACCCATCTATAGGGACACGGTCAACTATGGTCATTTCGGGAAAGCCGGATTGCCCTGGGAAGAGATCATCTCCTTAGCATAAGGGCAGGGTGCATCGAACGCAGGATCCCCTCTTCCACCTCCCCCAGCACAGTCGGGGGAAGGTGGATGCGCCCGACATCCTCTTCCCTGTAGCTTGGCGGTACCCGATAGGCATTGATCGTCCAGCTTGCTGATTGCACAAGATCTGTGGCGATCTGCCTGAGATCGGCAAACGTGAGTGTGGGGGCAAGTGTCGTCCGCACTTCCAGCTGAAACTCCTTTCTTGCTTCCTTCCAAGAAGCAAGAAGGGAGAGACTTTCCTGGACGCTCTTCGGGTCTGCACCCGCTCCCCCGATTTCCCGGTATCGTTCCCACGGGGCTTTCACATCAAGGGCTACGTAATCAATTCCGCCTTCCCCCAGCAGGGACGAGAGCATGTGGGGTCTGCTCCCATTGGTATCCAACTTGACCAAATACCCCAAAGCCTTGGCCTGCCTGATAAGCAGGCCAAGATCCTGATTGAGTGTCGGCTCTCCCCCGCTGATTACCACAGCTTGGAGGAATCCTTGCCTGCTTTTCAGGAAGTCCACTACTTCCTGATAGCCCAAAGCACCATTTACCCTCTCAATGAGTCCACGATTATGGCAGTAGAAGCAGTCATAGTTGCATCCTTGCAAGAATACGACACAACTCAGTTTTCCCGGATAGTCCAAGAAGGAGTTTGCTTCGATGGCACTGATGTTCATGAAACTTTCACCTGATAGTACACTCGCTGCCGGTGCTCCTCCCGCTTTCCCGGGTGGAAATCCTGTTTCGGTCTGAGATACCCGACCACCCTTGTCCATACCTCGGTCTTCTGCCCACATATCGGGCAGATGTCCACTTCCCCGACAAGGTATCCATGGTCCTTGCACGTTGAGAACGTCGGGGTAAGGGAGAGGTAGGGCAATTTGTATCGGGTGAATGAGGTTCTGATCAGATGTTTTGCTGTCTCCACTTCCTCAATGCGCTCGGCAAGATAGAGGTGCAGAACAGTTCCTCCGGTATACTGGCACTGCAGCTCATCCTGCTTTTCCAGTGTTTCAAACAGATCGGTGGTATACCCAACAGGAAGCTGTGAGGAGTTGGTGTAGTAGCTCTCCTTCTCCCCTGCAGTGATGATCTGGGGATACGCAACCCTGTCCAAGTGAGCAAGACGGTAGCTTGCACCCTCTGCTGGGGTGGCCTCAAGATTGTAGAAATTCCCCGTCTCATCCTGATAGCCCTGGATGAGATCACGCAGCTGCTGGAGTGTCCGTAGGGCAAACTCCTGCCCCTTTTGGGTAGTAAGGGAGCCTTCCTCGCCAAAAAGATTGAGACATGCTTCCTCCATACCCACCAGACCGATTGTGCTGAAATGGTTTGCCCAGTATGACCCAAGTCTCTCCTTCACCGGTGCAAGGGAATTCTGGCTGAACGGATACATCCCTCGCTCTGTTTCCGCCTCTATGGTCTTTCGCTTGATCTCAAGACTTTGTTTGGCAAGCTCACAAAGCTCTGACAATCCATGGGAAAAAGATTGCTCATCCTGGCTCTCATACGCCAGACGCGGGAGATTGAGCGTCACCACTCCGATGGACCCGGTCAAAGGATTGGAGCCAAACAGCCCACCTCCCCGCTTGCGCAATTGTGAGGTGTCCAGACGAAGCCTGCAACACATGGAAAGGGCATCCTCGGGGTCAAGATCACTGTTCACATAGTTCGAGAAATAGGGAATCCCATACTTGGCTGTCATTGCAAAGATTGCATCCACCACTTCGCTTTCCCATGGAAAATTTTTCGTCACCTTGTAGGTGGGAATCGGGAAGGTGAACACACGTGAGGAAGCATCCCCCTCTTCCATGACTTCACAGAATGCCAGATTGATGAGGTCCATCTCCTTCTGGAACTCCCCATAGGTCTGAGCCTGCAATGCACCTCCACAGAGTACCGGCTCATCCTTCAGCGAAGGGGGGACGGTGATGTCGAAGGTCAGGTTGGAGAAGGGACATTGGAATCCAACACGAGTGGGCACATTGAGATTGAAGATGAACTCCTGCAATGCTTGCTTCACTTCCTTGAAGGAGAGATGATCGTAGCGGACAAACGGAGCTGCATACGTGTCGAAGGAAGACCATGCCTGTGCTCCGGCACACTCACCCTGGAAGGTAAAGGTGGCATTGACCACCTGTCCGAGAAATGCACGCAAATGTTTTGCAGGCTTGCTGCTCACCTTACCTTCCACCCCACCGAAACCTTGCATCAGCAGCTGCTTGAGATCCCAGCCACAGCAATAAGGTCCGAAAAAGCCGAGGTCGTGCAGATGCAGGCGTCCTTCCAGATGAGCCTCCTTGATTGCAGGAGGGTAGATGTTGTTGAGCCAATACTGTTCGGTGAAGCGCTCTCGGATAAAGTTGTTCATACCGTTGACCGAACGACGCGTATTGGCATTCTCCTTCGTCCTCCAGGTGGTATCCTCGAGATAGGAGTTGAAGAGTTCGTTGGTTGCCCGAATCAGGGCATTTCCCTCACGGACTCTCTCACGATCCTTTCGGTACAGAATGTACGCCTTTGCCGTAGCCTTGGCAGAGCTCTCCATCAGGACCTGTTCCACCTGGTCCTGTATCTGCTCGACCTCGATGCGCTTCTTGCCATCAAGACGTGCAAGTACGGTGCATGCGATGTGAGGTGCATTCACCTGTTCGTGTGCAGCATCGGCTGCCTTGTTGATTGCATTGATGATTTTCTGAACCTCGCAGAGAACCACCTGCCCGTCCCGTTTGACCACCTGCTGTTGCATGGGTTCCTCCCCTGGGAGAATGGACAGAAGGGGACTCGTTGAGTCCACGCCCCTGTCATGCTCCGTGACGGCGTGTCTGTATAGGCAAGGTCTTCTGGCTCAGGTTCATCATCATCAGCGCCTTCCCGGATCACTCCAGTGGACTATGCTGATGACTCCCCTTTACAGCGGCGGGACCGCGGAGGCTTCTCACCTCACTTCCCTTTTCCCATACACACAAAATATAGTGTCTTGTACCGTGCGGTACACTACCAACAGTAGGTTTTCTCACTTGGTTTGTCAAGCACAAAAAACGGGAACCTTTATGGCTCCCGTCTTGCAGTTGTTAGTGTTTTTGGTTTGAAATGCGGATCTGCTTGTAAAGGCCTTCCCCTTCACTCTTGGTATCCACACCCCCAAAGTCATTGAGCGCGGTATGGACAAGTCTTCGTTCATACGGGTTCATCGGCTCAAGAAGTCTGCTGCGTCCACTCTTTCGCACCTGTTCAGCAGTCTTGAAGGCCATCCTGATCAGTTGTTCCTCATGGCGCATCCGGTAGTTTTCACTGTCAACCACAACTTTCATATCGGGGTCGATCTGACCGGCATAGACATTTGCAAGCAATTGGATTGCATCGAGATTCTTTCCCTTGCGACCGATGATGATGCTTGAGTTGTCACTCTCAATGTTCAGTCCCAACTTACGTTCCTTGCGGAAGGAGATGGTCACTCTTCCCTCGTATCCCATCTTGTCGAGGATGGTGGCTACGAATGCCAGAAGCTTGTCCTCAAGGTCGCTGTTGATCGGAGCCTCAATCTCTGGTTCTTCTTCGGCACGGGTAAAATCGAAGGACTCTTCCTCGACCTCTCCTGCCTCATCAAAATGGATCCTGATGCGTACATTGCTCTTCTTGAACAGGCCTTTTCGAACCGGTTCAACGATTTCCACATCGAAATCTTCACGCTCGATATGCAGTTCCTCAATCGCTTTTGCGATTGCTTCCTGCTCGGTACGTCCTTCGAATTCTTTCATCATATGGTTACTCCGTTTGGGGGGACAAAGTCCCCCACAGTTGAATTTCTTTTGGTACTTACGTCCGTTTCTTGCCCTTTGGCCCCGGGAACTGGTGCACATGCTCTGCCTCAGCCTCATTGGCCTCACGCTCTTTCTTCTTGTTGGTATACAACTGCTGGAAGATGGAGAGGGCATTCATGACAGACCAGTAGAGGATCAAACCCGAAGGGGCGCTGTACAGGACAAAGAAGAACATCAGGGGCATACCATAGGTCATGAATTTCATCATGCTCTGCTGGCTGCCAGCAGTGGATGCATTCTGGGTAATCTTCATCGAGTAGATCATGCTGACCGTATAGATGATCGGAAGCAAGTGAAGCTCATTTCCGAGGAACGGAAGGGTGAACGGGAATGTGAATACGGTATCCGGACGGGAAAGGTCAGGAATCCAACCCGGGATGAACATGGCTCCCCTGAGCTCAAAATGCTTGTTCAGGAGACCATAGAAGGCAATGAGGATGGGGAACTGCACAAGCATCGGAAGACAACCACCCATGGGGTTGATCTTTTCCTTCTTGTAGAGGGTGGCCATCTCCTCATTCTGCTTGGTCGGATTGTCAGGATACTTTTCCTTGATCTCCTGCATTTTCGGGGAGAGCGTTGCCATCTTTGCTGTCGACTCCATACCCTTCTTGGAGATGGGGTAGAGTATCAGTTTCAGCAGGAAGGTAAGGATGATGATGCCGATACCATAGTTGGGAATAATCGAGTAGAGCAGGTTGAGAACCGTCTTGAGGAAGGTTTCAAGCCACCCAAGCCAGGAACTGCTGTCCAAGGCCTTCTCAAGCTGCAGATCAGCAACCCCAAAACTATTCAGGGATGCATCATTGTAGATTGCCATATCACCCTTGAGCTGCGGACCGGCATAGAAGCGGAACGTATCGTTCTGGGAAGCACTCTTGATTGAGGGCCTGGAGAGGAAGATGCTGGACTGCATTGGCAGGCCTGCATCGGTATCCTCAGTGAGGGTTACGGTATAGTTGGTGGCATCAGGAATTGCAATCAGGGAGAAGTACTTGCCTACCAGACCGACCCAGGAAAGTGGCTTGGAAGTGGTGTATGCACCATTGCTCAGCTTGATCTGGTTTTTCTTTGCAGATCCATCTTCCTTGGTGTAGAACCTTCGGTAGTTGTAGTTGTTGTCAAGGGATGTGAAGGAAGGCCCGATCTGGGGCTCGAAAGCGAGGGTGTAGGCAAAATTCTCAAAGGAGAGCGGTACAGCCTTGTTTTCACTGTTCTTGGTGGCAATATCCAACTGGAAGAGATAGTCCTCATCACCAAAGGTGTAAGTCTTGGTGAGGGTGAAGGGAGTGGCAGCCGTCTTCCCATCCTCGGAAAGGAGGGCAAACTCCTGGGTGAATATCACCTTGTTGCCACTGATCTGATAACGGAAGTTTGCATCCAAGGGGTTGGTCTTGTCGTTGCCTGCATAGAGAAGGAAGGCATCGTTTGATTCTTCACTTCTGAACAGCAACTCAACCGGCTCCCCGTTGTCCAAATGCTCCTTGAGCTTGAAGGATGAGATGCCTGCCCCGTTGGGATTGAACTCAATCTGGAAGTATTTGGTTGAAAACGTGAAAGGAGTTGAACTTCCTTTCTGGCCGACGGCTACCAACGAACCCGGCAGCTGGCTGCCCCAAGCAAGATTTGAAGAGACAAGCGATGACTTTGCGGGTTCTAGAGATGCAAGCGTATCCGCTGTCTTGGGTTGGACGCTTTCACTGACAACCTCTGCAGAGGGCGTTGGAGTGAAAAAGGTTGTTTGGATGGTCATGCCTACAGTGATGACCAAAACGGAAAGGACTATGGCTAGAATGGTATTTTTGTCCATATCTACTCCTGGTGGTTGGGTATGGTGAGACGATGATCACAGGAAAGATAGGTACATAACGGATGTCTGCAACAACAGGAGTGGGGAAGAGACTGTCAGAAAGTCTCACGACTGGAGGAAGACCCCAGCCTTTTCACAGAGAGAGAGGAGTTGTTTTTTTTGGGATGCATGGTCATCAACCTTTCCTGGATATGCGATGAATGCAAAATCGTAACCGGGGACCATCCGAGGCTTCTCATTGCGCCACAGTTCCTTGATCTGCCTTCGGATCCTGTTCCGTTCTACGGCATTGCCATAGTGACGAACTGGTATCACCACAATCCTGTCAACATCAAGCTGGTTTTGGCTCACGATAAGTTTCAAGCCCCGACAGGAGTAGGTCCTGCCGGTTTTGAAAATTCGGTCTATCTCCGGTTTACGTTTTACAATCTCTTTCTTAGAAAGGCTTCTTCTCATCACATACGGACAGCTTGTGTCTGCCTTTGGCTCTCCTGCGGGCCAATACCAGGCGACCGCCCTTCGTTGCCATACGAGCCCTGAACCCGAACTTCCTGTTTCTCTTCACCTTACTGGGCTGGTAGGTTCTTTTTCCTTTGTAACTCATGAGATATTCTCCAATTTTACATCGCTTTACGCGGATATTTTCCAGTTGAGCGGAGGATACTCCTCCGAGTGGTGCAGTATATAGACCAAGTTCAGTTACGTCAAGTAACTAAGAACTCAGCATTTGGATGGATTTGATGCCCAATGATGGATATTTCTTTCCAATAAAAGCAAGTATCTTCTTTTGCTGCATCATGGCCATCTGTGCCCAGGAAGGGTGGTCGGCACGAAGAACGAGTGTAGTGCCCTTGATTTCCACGATTTTTACGTGCGGATAGAGCCTATTCCCGATAATCTTCTGCCATTCAAACCCTACTGCCGCTTTAGGATTGTCTGCATGAATGTTGAGGGAACGCAACACATACTCCAGTACGTGCTTGCCTTCCAGTGGTTCCCCGCCTTCATGACACATCCGTGGTTTCCTATCCTTCATCCGAGGCAAATCTTCCTTCGCGGACAGTATACACCAGAGCACCCTCCTGTGCCAGTTCCTCGAAGTAGTGCTCTTCCGGCAGAAATGTGAAAAACGCTTGGCTGTATGTGTCCATGAGATGCAAGAATTGCTCTCTTCGCGTAAAATCGAGCTCCAAAAGTACATCATCGACAAGAATCAACGGTTGCTTTCCTGTTTTTTTCTTGAAAAAATCCATTTGGGCAGTTCTGAAAATCAACGAAGCTAACCTGAGCTGTCCTGTAGAACCACTCTGGGAGAAGAGTTGTTCACCTTCCATGACCTGGAAGCGATCACGATGTATCCCGCTTGTACTCGTTTGCATCCTCAGATCCCGCTCCCGAGTCTCCTCAAGATATGAGACAACCTCTTCCTCGGTGGCACAAGTATTCCAGGATGGGTTGTACTCGATATGCACATCGAGTTCGGAAAGGGAAACGGAACGGTACATCGACGGAAAAATCCTGTCGAATTCATACACCGCCTTGGTGCGTTCCTGTTGGATTGCAACCCCATAGTGGGCAAGCTGTTGGTCATAGATGGGAAGAAGATTGACCCTTCCCTCCTTGATGGCAAGATTGCGTTGGCGAAGGATAAGCCGGTACCGGCGCAAGTCATCGAAGAACAGTGGGTTGTACATGCTCATCGTCTGGTCAAAGAAACGTCTTCGCTGTTCAGGTTCTCCCTTGATGAAAAAAATATCATCATGGCTGAAGACGATGCACGGAATGTTGTAAATAAGCTCTTTTCGGTCCTGCACTTCCCTTCCGTCGAGAACCACCGTCCGTTTGGAATCCTTCCACTCCAGCTCAAGATGGTGAGGATACTGGCTGTCATCAATGTAGGTGCCTTCGATCCTGAAGGCTTTCTGGGAGTGTGCAGCAAGTTCCTTCAGCTGGGCTGTTCTGAACGATGAGCCGTAACAAAGCGTATAGATTGCCTCAAGAAGATTGGTTTTTCCCTGTCCGTTGTTCCCAATGAGGAATACCTGCCGATTATCGACAGGTATTTTCTCACTTGATAAGTTTCTGAACTGGTTGGTCCTAAGTTCGGTAAAACGCATCAGGCATTCGGTTGCATCGGCATGATGATATGATAGTAATCCCTGTTGCTTTCTGGCTTTACTTTCATAGCTTTTGTCGGTTCAGTGAAGTTGATGGAAAAATACTCGCCTTCCATCACCTTCAGGGGATTGAGCAAGTACGTATAGTTGAGCGAAACCTTGCTGTCCGGACCTTCATACTGGCAGGGAATGATTTCCTTTGCCTCACCTGCCTCGCTTTCATCGCTGGTGAGCAGTACCCCTGCTTCGCTGATATCCAGGAAAATCCGTTTTGCCTTGTTCTCAACCAACAGCGAAACACGCTTGAGGGCATCGAGCATATCCTGGATCCGCATGGTGCAGCTATAATTCTGACTGTCGGGAATGACCCTGCGATAATTGGGATACTGTCCCTTGATGAGGGTGGTATAAAACGTTCTCTGACCGATTTTTGCAAACAACAGATTCGCTCCGATGGAAAGTTCCATCACGCCTTCTTCGGTTCCCAACTTTTTCAATTCAGTGAAAAACTTGGTGGGAATGATGACTGAGGGGAACATCGGCAACTCTTCCTCAAAGCTTCGTTCTACCAAGGAAAGTCGTCTTCCATCCGTTGCCACCATGTTGATGCCGCTTGCATTGCGTTCGACATAGAGACCGCACAGGAAATAGCGTGTTTCGTCCTCGCTGATTGCAAACATCGTCTGGTTTGCCATGTCGATGAAGGCTTTCTGGGAAATTGGGAAAAAGGGTGCATCCTCAGGTTTCTCGAGATTTGGAAACTCATCTGCTGCAATGGTCCTGAGTTTGAAATCAATGCTTTGGGATTCAGGCTTGATTGCAAACATTCCATCCGTTACGGAGAAGATGACATTGGTGTCGGGAAGGGAACGAAGAATGTTCAGCAGTTTTTCACAAAAAACCGTTGTCTTTCCTTCTTCCAACGTTTGTACGGCAATTTCGGTGCTGAAGCCGAGTTTCTGGTCAGTTGCCCTGATGATAAGACGATCGTCGTAGGTTTCGAGATAGACATTGCTGGTGATGGAAAGAGAGTTCCTTTGGCTGGTGAAGTCCATGGAATATATGATCTCGGTGAGGATGGTTTCCTTGCTGCAAACGAATTTCATCTTATGACTCCTAGATTATTAGAATAAGTAGTAATAATAACAATAATAGCACGGATTCTGTGGATAACTTTCTAATTCATTATACAAACATCTCTTAATTTTTGCCATCCTGTGGATAACTTCCTGACTTGTCCACATTCCTTCCACAAGGAAAAAAGCGTTGTCCACAGGTTTTCGCAGGTATCCACAAGATATCCCGATGCTATCCACAAGCAATTACTTCTTTACACTTGTTAAGTCCCTCTTCAATTTGATGATGGTGTTGGCAAAGGCTTCATCCCCCTTCATCAGCGATTCAATCCTGTCATAGGAGTGCATGACCGTGGTATGGTCCCTTCCCCCGAATTCTGTTCCGATTTCGGTGGTGGAGAACTCGGTTATATCGCGTGCCAGGAACATTGCGATCTGACGTGGTTGGATAAGTGATTTGTTCTTTTTCTTTCCCTTGATCTCAAAACTGCTGACATTGAAGTACTCTCCGACAACCTTGATGATCGTATCAATGGAGAGTGTCTGGTTGGCGTTTGCTGCCAGCGAGGGAAGGATCCCCAACAGTTCTTTTGCCTTGTCGAAGGATATCTCTTGCCCAAGCAGCTCGCTGTAGGCCACAAGCTTTGTCAACGACGATTCCAGGTCCCTTACGTTTGTGCAGACATTGGTTGCAATGTAGTTGAGGATCTCATCGCTCATGGAAGCTCCCCGTTCGAGCAACTTCTTCTTGAGGATGGCCATCCTGGTCTCATAGTTGGGTGGCTGCAGGTCAACATTCAAACCGCGTTCAAAACGGGAACTGAGGCGGTCGGTGATATTCTTCAGCTCGCTGATGGGACGGTCGCAGGTGAACACCATCTGTTTTTTCGACTCATAGAGGTTGTTGAAGGTGTGGAAGAGCTCTTCCTGGGTACTGTCCTTCCCCTGCAAGAAGTGAATATCATCGATCAGCAACACATCCACCTTGCGGAATTTGTTCTTGAAGTGCTGGGTTTTCTGTGATCCGATGGACTCGATGAACTCGTTGGTGAACATCTCTGCAGTCACGTACATTACTTTCAGTTCGGGGGTGTTGTTGATGATGTAATTTCCGATTGAATTGAGCAGGTGTGTCTTGCCAAGTCCTACCCCGCCGTAGATGAGGCAGGGGTTGTAGCTGACCCCTGGGTTTTTTGCAATTGCAAGGCTTGCATTGTAGGCAAATGCAGAGTTGTCGCCTATGACGAAGGTGTTGAACTCATACGAGGGATTGAGGTTGCAGTCAGTTTTCATCCTCAATGTTTTTTCTTCAGAAATGCGTTGCTTGGGTGGGGCTTCCACCACCTTCTCCTGGACAGTCTCTTGCTGTCCTGTTTCTTGTGGTTTGCTGATCTGTTCAATTTCTGAACGAGATACAACAACAAACTCAACATTGATGTCCTCACCAGTCAGTTCACTGAGCGTATTGACGATAAGGTCCCGATAACGGGCTATCACTGTGTCAAGAATAAACTGGCTGGCTCCAGCCAAAATCACCTTTTTTTCCTCTGATTTGAGGTAGGCGATCCGGTTGAACCAGGTATTGAATTCCTGCTGTGGCAGCGTTTCCTTGATTCTGGAAGCCGTTTCCTGCCAGAACTCAAAATAGGTGGTTTGTGTGTCACTCATGCGGCCATTTTACCCTGTTGCCACATGCGGTGCAAGTATTGTATGGATGGCTCATGGTTGTTATTATTAACTTTATGTATTATAAGAAATAATAAATTACCTTCATTTCCGTCTCAAGCTTGCAACTCCTCTCAATTCCTGCTATAATCGATAAGAATCTACTCCAGTAATTTTTATTTATTGCATAAGGATATAACGAATGAGTGAAGGGAGCTTTGTCAAAGGGACGTTCCAGCCTTCCTTGCACCAGGATGGTGTGAGGATGGAGGGTACTTCCCATAGCTATTCGGCCGGGAGCATCCAGGTTCTCAAGGGTCTTGAGGCAGTTCGGAAACGGCCCGGCATGTACATAGGTTCGACAGGCATCGAAGGTTTGCATCATCTTGTATATGAGGTGGTCGACAATAGTATCGATGAAGCTATGGCTGGTTACTGTTCGGACATCCAGGTGTTTCTGGACCTCGATGATGAGGGACGGGAAGTCTGTACTGTTGAGGACAATGGACGAGGCATCCCGGTCGACCAACATCCTACCGAGAAGAAGAGTTCTCTGGAAATCGCCCTCACCCAGCTGCACGCCGGTGGTAAGTTCGACAAGAACTCCTACAAGGTCAGCGGTGGGTTGCACGGAGTGGGTGTTTCCTGTGTAAACGCTCTTTCGATCTGGATGGAAGTTACTGTCTATCGTGATGGGGGCGTGTACCGCCAGCAGTACAGCTGCGGCATTCCCCAGACTGAGGTCATCCGCATCGGGGAGACCGATCGAAGTGGTACCGTGGTGAGTTTCAAGCCCGACTATTCGATCATGGAGCAGAATGCCTTCAACTACGAAGTGTTGGTGAACCGCTTTCGCGAGCTCTCCTTCCTCAACAAGGGCATCAGCATCACCATTACCGACCGAAGGGGTGATGAGACCCATTCCCAGGCATTCAACAGCGAGGGTGGCATCAGTCACTTTGTGAGCTATCTGAATGAGTATAAGCGAGTCCTGGTCGACCCTCCCATCTCCATCGAGGGCGAGAAGGATTCCATCAAGGTTGAGATTGCCTTGCAGTACAACGACAAGTACGACGAAAAGGTGCTCAGCTACGTCAACAACATCAACACCCGCGAAGGTGGTACTCACCTCACCGGTTTCAGGACCGGTTTGAGCAGGGTCATCAACACCCAGTTGCAGAAAAATACCAAGCTTCTGAAAAAGTATGATGAGAAGCTTGAGCAGAGTGATATCTCCGAAGGGCTTACCGCTGTAGTTTCAGTCAAGGTCCCTGAGCCGCAGTTCGAAGGCCAGACGAAGATGAAGCTGGGCAACAGTGCCGTCACCGGTGTTGTGTTCTCCCTTGTCTATGAAAAGCTGGGCAACTACTTCGATGAGTTCCCCGCCCATGCGGAGGTGCTTCTCGAGAAGATCATCAACGCTGCCCTTGGTCGTATTGCCGCCCGCAAGGCGCGGGAGCAAATCCGCAAGAAGAGCGAAGGCGGTGGACTTCCGGGCAAGCTGGCTGACTGTTCGGAGAAGGACCCTGCCAAGTGTGAGGTCTTCATCGTTGAGGGTGACTCTGCAGGTGGTTCGGCCAAGCAAGGCCGAGACCGTCGGTTCCAGGCAATCCTTCCCTTGTGGGGAAAGATGCTCAACGTCGAAAAGGCTCAGGAGTACAAGGTTCTGGGCAATGACAAGCTGCAGCCGGTCATCTCCACCATCGGGGCTGGTCTTACCCGATACAACAACATGGGCAAGGACGACGACTTTGACAGTGATGTATCCTTCGATGTCAGCAAAGTCCGCTATCACAAGGTCATCATCATGGCCGATGCTGATGTGGATGGATCGCATATCCGCACCCTGTTGCTTACCTTCTTCTTCCGGTACATGCGTCCCTTGATTGAGGCCGGGTATGTCTACTTCGCCATGCCCCCGCTCTACAAGATTACGATCGGCAAGAAGGTTGAATATGCCTATGATGAGGAAGCAAGGGTAAAGATCCTGCAGGAAAATAATGTCAGCGACCCGTCGAAGGTTGCCATCCAACGGTACAAAGGTCTTGGTGAGATGAATCCCGACCAGCTTTGGGAGACCACCATGAATCCTGAGACCCGCCTGATCAGCCAGATCCATCTCCAGGATGCTGAGGAGGCCGACCGTGTCTTCAGCATGCTCATGGGAGAGGAAGTCGAGCCTCGTAGGGCCTTCATTGACGCAAATGCCGTCTATGTATCGAATCTGGATGTCTAGGAAAGGATAGAATCGTGGAAGAAAACAACGAAAACAGGACGATATCCGTGGACGTCTCCAAGGAGATGCGCACCTCGTATCTCAACTATGCCATGTCCGTCATTGTCAGCCGTGCGCTGCCCGATGTACGTGACGGCCTGAAGCCGGTCCACAGAAGAATCCTCTTTGATATGTTCGAGATGGGACTCAGGGCAAACACTTCCTATAAGAAGTGTGCCCGTATCGTAGGTGACGTGCTTGGTAAGTACCATCCCCACGGGGATGCATCCGTCTATGACGCCCTGGTCCGTTTGGCCCAGGATTTCTCGCTGCGCTATCCTGTGGTGAATCCGCAGGGGAACTTCGGTTCCATTGACGGCGACCCGGCTGCAGCCATGCGATACACCGAAGCAAAGATGAGTCGCATTGGTGAGGAAATGCTGCAGGATATCCAGAAGGAAACAGTCGATTTCGGCCCGAACTACGACGACTCCATGATAGAGCCGACCGTTCTTCCTGCCTCCTTCCCTTTCCTTCTGGCAAACGGAAGCAGCGGTATCGCGGTAGGTATGGCGACCAATATGGCTCCCCACAACCTCCAGGAGATCAGTGATGCAATCTCTGCAGTCATCGATAATCCCGATATCACTATTGATGAGCTGATGGAGTACATCAAGGGCCCCGATTTCCCTTCAGGAGGGGTGATTTGCGGTATGCAGGGCATCAAGGATGCCTTTACTACCGGACGGGGAAAGATTGTCATCCGTTCCGTCTATGAGATTGAGAGCGATGACCGTGGTCATGATCAGATAATCTTCAATGAGATTCCCTATCAGGTGAACAAGGCTGATCTGGTCAAGAAGATTGATGACTTGAGAAAGGATGGGGCAATCCCCATGATTTCCACCGTTCGCGATGAGTCTGACCGCAAGGGTATCCGCATCGTGGTTGAGCTGAAGATGGGCTCCGAGCCCATGGTGGTGCTCAACCAGCTGTTTGCCCGCACTGCCCTCCAGTCGAATTTCAACGTGAACAATCTCGCCCTTGTCCAGGGCAGGCCCCAACTGCTGACCCTCAAGGACATGCTGGTCTACTACATCCGCCACCGGGAGGAAGTGGTTACCAGAAGAACCCGCTATGATCTGAGAAAGGCACAGGAACGCGCCCATATCCTCAGGGGACTGAAGATTGGTCTGGACAACATCGATGAGGTGATCCAGATCATCAAGGATTCTCCGGACAATACGGTTGCTGCCCAGCGTTTGATCGAAAGGTTTGGGTTGGACGACCTCCAGGCACAGGCAATCATAGACATGAAGCTTGGACGGCTCAGTCATCTTGAGGCATCCAAGATACTGGACGAGTTGGGTGAACTTGAGCAGAAAATTGCCAATTACCAGGATTTGCTCTCTGATGAGCTTAAGATCCTCAAAGTGGTGCAGAGTGAGGTAAAGGCACTTCCCTCCACCCTTGCCCCGAAAGACCGCAGACTTACCAAGATTGTACGTGAGGAACTTGGACAGGCCACCATGGAAGACTTCATCAAGGAAGAGGATGTCGTGGTCCTGATCAGCAACAAGGGCTTTGCGAAGCGCATTCCGATCGATGAGTATGAGGCCCATGGCCGTGCCGGAAAGGGAACCAGGACCACCAAGCTCCAGGATGGGGATTTTGTCGACCATATGTTTGTCGCCTCCACCAAAGAGTACGTGATGTTCGTCACCAATGCCGGAAAAGCCTACTATACGAAGGTGTTTGAGATTCCTGAGGCAAGCAAGACAGCCAAGGGTACGAGCATCAAGAATATCCTGCAGCTGGAGACCACCGAGAAGATTACCTCGATCATCAGCTTCAAGGAGTTCCGTGATGATCAGTTCCTGATGATGGCCACCAGGATGGGTGTGGTGAAGAGGGTTTCCATGACCAACTTCATCAACGCCAAGGCCAGGGGTATCAGGGCACTCTTCCTCGATGAGGGTGATGAGTTGCTCAGCTGTGAGTTCGTCCAGGAAGGCGATGAGGTGATGCTCATCACCAAGTATGGAAGAGGGCTCCGCTTCCAATGCAGTGATGTCAGGGCAATGGGTCGTGCATCAAGAGGTGTGAGAGGCATTCGACTGATCAATGAGGATCAGGTTGCCGGTCTGCTGAAGGTTGACGATTCAAAGCGAATTCTCATGATTACCGAGAATGGTCAGGGCAAGCAGGTGACGTTTGACTCCTTCTCAGTCCATGGACGTGCAACACAGGGCCAGAAGATCTACCGTCTTGGTGGCAAGGCCAGCTTCATCGTCGGAGTGCTGAGTGTGAACGAGGAGAACGACGTTGTTTGTGTTACGCTGCTGGGCCAGACGCTGAGGGTTCATGTGGATGCAATTTCGGTCCAAGGCAGAAATGCTGCGGGCGTCAGGGTGGTAAGCATGAAGTTTGCCAAGGACTCCATTGTTGCGATTGCCTCCACGGTACGTGATGATGAGGAAGAGGTGGAGATTCCTGAGCAAGCCAGTACTGAAGAGCCTGAGATTGTCGAAGAGGATGAGGATGAGACCGAGGACATCGTTGTTGAAGACGATGAAGAGGTTGTAACTGAGGATCCAGACAACGAATAAAACATTTGTTAAGTAGTCTATGGGGTTGTTCTGCAGGTCAGAACAACCCCCTTTTTTGCCCCTGAAACTCAACCAATTCCCCACGCAAATCTGTAACTATAAAGAGAAACATATACTAAAAACCTGCAAATGACGCATCTAAATGCAGTTTTTTGGCATTTTGAAGAATTCAGAAATTTTTAGTGGAAAAACCAAGATACAAGAGAAAGTGCGCACGTGCCCAAGGTATCTTGAGATCGCTTTGGGATATGGGTAGGTCTTGTTTCACGTGAAACATCCTGGAGGGGAATTGTGTTTGGGAGAGGGGTGTGAGAATGTTGGTAGGGGAGGGGTGTGAGAATGTTGGTAGGGGAGGGGTGT
>RZYT01000189.1 GCA_009930195.1 Spirochaetia bacterium
GGCTTCTTTCCGCTTAGGCAAAGCCCCAAGTCTTTTTATCCACAGGTATAACCTGTGGTTTTCTATCGAATCGTTGCTTCGCTACGATTCGAGGATAAGAAACAGGGCTTCCCTTCCCTGACAGGGAGAGGAAGCCCTTGGAGTGCATGATGGGCAGTTTTAGATGAGGCCGAACCGCTTCACAAAAGCTTCTGCGTTCTGGATGGATCCTCCGGCAGCGCCTTTGACAATGTTGTTGACCAGGAGAAGGAAGCCAATCTTGCCGTTCTTCTTCTTCAGTCTTCCGGTATATACCACCATCCCGCTCGGCTTGCCCCAGAAGGCATACTTGGGCTGGGGGAAGGTGTTGTCTGCACCATACTCAACCGGCAGTTCGGGGGTTGAGGGCAGATCGCTGACTTCCTTGAAGTTGTTCCAATCATTTATGATGTCTTCGACTTCAACGTCCTGCTCAAGATCGAGCCAGACGGCCTCGAGGTGGCCGAACATGACCGGTACGCGAACGGTGTAGCAGTAGACTTCCGGATCGATGGAAAGGATTTTCTTGATTTCCTTCTCGATCTTCTCTTCCTCTCCCTTGATGAAAGGAATGCAGTTGTCGGTGATATCGAAGGAGGAGAGGCCAGGATACCCTGCACCACTGACACTCTGATAACTGTGCAGGACAATGTTCTTGATCCCGTACTTGCGAAGCGGTGCAAGCGCCATGGCCAGACCGGTGGTTACGCAGTTTGCATTGGTGACGACAAAGCCACTCTCCGGATATCCCTGGTCCTTGATCAGGTCGAGCTGTTCGACGTTGGTCTCGGGGATCAGGATGGGCACATTGCTGTCATACCGCATGGAGGCGGCATTGGAGAAGACGTACAAGCCATTCTCACGAAGCTGAGGCTCCGCTTCACGGGCAACTTCTGCAGGAAGTGCGGAGAATACGATTTTCACCCCAGCTTCCTTCATTGCCTCGATATTGAATTCCTTTACTTCTGTGTCCCTGATGCTCTTCGGCATCTCAAAAGGCATGACCCAGTGGACCGTGGATGCATATTGCAAACCGACACGGGAAGCGGAAGCTGTGGCGTACGCCAACTCGAACCAAGGATGATCCGCAAGCATCCACATAAACACCTGGCCAACTGCACCAGTGGCACCCATTACGGCAACTTTGATTTTCTTGTCCATCTACGATTCTCCTGAACGGCACTCTGCCGCTCCTGTAAGCTAAGGTAGGAGTACAGTACCGTTTTTATAGGTCTTTTTCAAGGGTTTGATAACAAATAATTGAATTTTTTAACAAAATGTTATTATATTAACACTGAGTTTCAACATAGTGAACACAGCCCTAGGCATAAATCCTAGCAAATACTCGCACCCGTGTATAGACTTGCCTAGGCTCCCAAGCTCGTAAGTGCTTGCACTGATAAGGTAAAGGCGATTCCACTGCCCTTTTGCTGCATGCAAGGGAGTTTGGAAACTGCAGAAAGGACCCCATCGGCAAAGCCCTTTTTCAGGAAAATCAGAATCAGCTCTTTTTCTGCCACCAACGTCGAACCAAAGAATGCGATATCATCCTCTTTGGCCGTTCCTCGTCCCTCGACAATTGTCCCGCCTCCGGCGCCTGCTTTTCTTGCTGCCGCCATGATTTCATCCCCATATCCGCTGGGACAGATGATGTGCACCAAGTCCCACCCCTCTGCAGGACCCTTTGTCTGATCGGGAAGCGAAGTGGAAATTGCCGATACCAACCCTTTGGCATGCGGGGCGTGTGAGAGCGCAGCATATACTTGGTCCTTCGTCTCATCTGATACCAAGGTAAGCAGGAGTTCCTTATGGGAGTCCCCAAGCCCGAGCGCACACAGCAGGGAGGAGGAAGCGGTGCCACGTGCATTGAGCACAGTGCCTCCGGTACTTCCTGCTTTCTTTGCTATGTTCATGAGCATATCGGCTTTCCCTGACTCGGTGATGGCTAGCAACAAGGTGCTGTTCATGATTTCTTTCTCCCTTTCTGCGCTGCAAGCTTTGCCTGTTTGTGCTTGTACAGCAAGCCAAGCAGCTGCACGATGACAACTGGTGTCATGGATACAAAGATGATGACTCCAAAGGCATCGGTGGTTGGATTTCCTCCTACTGCCACCGAGGCTCCGATGGCAAAGGAGAGGATGAATGTGGAGGCCATGGGGCCCGAACTGACGCTGCCGCTGTCAAACGAGAGACCCACAAACAGCGTGGGAATCCTGAAAGACAACAGGACCGCAATCGTATAGACAGGAAGTACGAAGTACCAGATGGAGAGGCCGGTGATGACCCTGAGCATGGCCAGAAATCCGGACAGCCCCACCCCGATGGCAAGGGCTATGAGCATGATGCTCTTTCGGATATGCCCTTGCGTGATTGTCTGCACCTGATCGATGAGCACCCAGACAGACGGTTCTGAGAGTACCGTGATGGAGCCGATGACCATTCCAGTCAACAACAGGAGGCGGCTGTCGAGCATACCGATGGCGTACCCGATCTGGTAGCCTGCCGGGATGAATCCTCCGTTCACGCCCACAAAGAAGAGGGTCAAGCCAAGGAAGACATACAAGAAGCCAACCGCTACGCGAACAAGCTGCCCGATTGTCATCTTGAGCAGAACCAGCTGATAGACAATGCAGAGCAGCACGAGAGGGATGAGGGAACGGACTACCTGGGAAACGCTTTCTTCGACCAAGGAGAGAAAACCTCCGGCAACGGGGATCTGCACGGTGGTGACCAAGGATGCACCACCTTCCTTGCTGAACAGCCCCAGCACGACCAGAGCCAGGGTGGGCCCGATGAGTGCAAGAGAGACATAGCCGAAGTTGTCGGACTCCTCCTGCTTCTTCTGTACACGGGCAACACCAAGCCCGATTGCCATGATGAAGGGAACCGCCAAGGGCCCTGTGGCCGCCCCTCCGCTGTCAAATGCCATGGCAAGCATCTCTTGCGAACTGAAGGCTGCCAAGAGGAACAGGAGGGTGTAACTGCCCAGGTAGATCCATTTCAAGGGGATGCGAAAGACCACCCTGAGCAAGCCGATCATCAGGTACAGGCCTACACCAAGAGCGATCATAACCACCATCAGGGTGGTGGAGATGGAGGGATTCACCGCAGCCACTTGTTCTTGCAGTACGGTAATGTTGGGCTCGGCAAGGATGATTACGATACCGACGATCAGGCCGGTGGAAAGCAGCACCACTAGGTTCTTTGTTCGCACGGATGCCGACCCGATCCGCTCTCCGATGGGCAGCAAGCCAATCTCCGTTCCCAAGAGAAAGAAGGCAAGACCTGCGATGATGAGAACTCCACCGATGAGAAACGAGGAGAGCATGCCTTGCTCAAGCGGTATCCAGAAAAAGTGCATCAGGGCAACCAGGACAAGGATGGGGACGATGGAGGAGCCTACTTCTTTCAGCTTCTTCAACAATTCCATGAGGCCCTCCTTGTTCCTGATTTACTGCATGTTTCTAAAGTTATTTATATCAAGAAGTAATACCTTGAACCCAAACAAAGGTCAAGCCAAACCGAATACGATGTCATAGTATTTATCATCGCAAGCTCTTGACTAAACAGAGGCCAATCCGTATGATACCTTTTGTTATTGCCTTGGGGGTGTAGCTCAGTTGGCTAGAGCGTTTGAATGGCATTCAAAAGGTCAGGGGTTCAATTCCCCTTACCTCCACTAAGAAGTCGTTGCGAGAGCAACGGCTTTTTTCATGTTGAACATGGCTTGCCGATCTTATGCATACACCACGTCCATGAGCGCTTTCACCTCTTCATCAATTCCCATGCTTGTTGCTATTTCGTACAGAGCATGAAGATCCCTTTTTGCATACTTTGGATACGAGCGGATCAGTGTACCGTACACCTCTCCATCCATTTTGTCTTTATGCGCAACAAAGTCGCAAAGGGTTCGTTCATATGAGTAAACCCTCACAGGATTATCAAACATAGTTCTGGCTTCAACCATCCCCAATTCATGTATCCCTTTTTTTACATAATGCAGATTCACCCCGATGGGAAATTCTCGGATTACCCTCTTTGGGCTCACCTTCTCCCTCGAGGCCATCCTCTTCTATTCCCTCTTCCTAAAGCTGGGAGCTTACCACCAGGTCTTTACTTTGACCAGGTCCTTCAGAGCATCCTGACTCACTCGTTTGGAGTAGCAAAACTCCTGTACCCGTTCATGGTTCCTCCCCGATTCCTTCAAAGCGGAAAAGATCGTCTTTAGGAATTCGATGAAGACTGACAACACAGCAAGCAAGGTAGGGAAGATATTCGGCGTCAACAGATCAGTTTTCAAGAAATCCGGTGAACAAGGTGTTGATGAAGAACAGATTTGAACCGGGCACCTCACTGAGGCAACACGTCATTACCTGCCCCGTCAGCGGGTCTTCTCTGGAATATGCTTCGGGTATTGGTATCCGGCTCCTTGAACAGGCTCATGATCAGCAGTTCCTCCAGCGCGCTGAGAATTCCTACGACTACCAGCA
>RZYT01000190.1 GCA_009930195.1 Spirochaetia bacterium
GTAGGTGCCTTCTCCTCTTCGGCTGTCGGTGGCCTTTTCAAAGCCCTCCACACTCAAGGCAGGGTAGAAGTTCTTGACCTCAAGCATCTGCTGGGCAAACGCCTCATCGATCAAGGTGCCGTTGGTGAAGGCAAGAAAGGCGCAGTCAGGATTTTCCTTGCATAGGCGGATGATGTCATCCTTTCTGACCAAGGGCTCTCCACCACTGTAGATGTACATGTAGGTGCCAAGCGCCTTGCCCTGTTGGATGATGCTGTCAAGCGTCTTATAATCCATGTTCATCTTGTTTCCATACTCGGCAGCCCAGCACCCGGTGCAGTGCAGATTGCACGCACTGGTAGGATCCATCAAGATGGCCCAAGGCAGGTTGCACTTGTGCACCTTTCGTAGCTCTTTTTGATCGGCGCGGCCGGTAAGTACAGAATTAATGAAGAAGGTGCGGTAAAACGTCTTGAGCACCTCTTCATCGACATCCTTGAAGAATGAGAGGATATAGGAGTACCAATTGCTCTCTTTGTCCTCAATGATGGTGCGAATGAAGTCCCTCACTTCTTTGTAGGAGTTCTTCGTATCGAAGCTGTCAACCATCTTCATGAGCTTGGGCAGGTTTTCTTCTACATTGCCCTCAAGATACCTCAGACCGATATCCCCTGCCAGGCGTACCATACGACGTTTTGCTATATTCATTGTGTTTCCCTCTTACCTGTAACTATGCAACCTCTTTTTATGGTAAGAAATACCCATACTGATACACCTGGGCAAAAAGGTAACACTTCTCCTATTCTGGGGTAGGGTTCAACAGGGTGCTCACCCGTTTGGTCAACACCAGGGCAACGGCTATCAGCTCATCCAAAAACTGCTCTGCACTGATCGGGGGCATTCGCTTGAGCCACTGACTGAGGGCTGAGATGAGAAAATCACTGACCATGCGCGAAACTCCCTCGATGTTGATTTCGCTCTTGCTGTCCAGTGAGAGCGTCTTGCTCACCAAGGGCTCGAGCTCTCCCACCAAATGATCGCGCAGTGCCCCAGGACAGCCGTCAGAGAGAGCATGCATATAGAAGTCTCGATGCTCCTCAAAATACGTGCAGAGCTTCAAGGCAACAAGGTACGAAGAACCTTGCTCAATGTACTCTCTGAGCAGATAGCCGATCTCCTGATTGAAGATCCACACCACCAGAGCATACTTGTCATTAAAGTGATAATAGAAGCTTTTTCGGTTCAGCTGACAGACAGCGCAGATGTCGGCAATAGAGATCTTTTCCAATGTCTTGGTTTGCATGCACTGTTTCAGCGCATCAGCCAACGCTTGCTTGGTGATGAAGGAACTAGACATATGTCTAATATACTCCACACTCGCTCTCTCGGCTAGGGCTCATTTGTTATAGATTATCCTACATTCTTTATGCAAAGTGGATTATGTATATTAATATATTATAAAATATAGGCTTACTGCATAGAAAAATTTCTTAAAATTCTATTTGACAGATGCGTAATTCTGTTTAATACTGACTTTGTAGTACAAACTACAAACTAACAAAGGAGAGAGAAAATGAAAAAAATCATTGTTCTTGTAGTACTGCTCTGTCTCAGTGTGGCCCTCTTTGCCACTGGTACAAAAGAAGCAAGTGTAAGCACTGCCCCTTGGCAGGAAAAAGGTACCCCGCTATCTGATGTGCGTGTCCGTCAAGCACTGCTGCTTGCAATCGATATGCAGACCATCGTTGATGAGCTCTTTGAAGGAATGGCCGAGCGGGCAATTGCCATGACGAGCCCAGGCGCATATTTGGCAGAAGGCCTTGAGAGCTATGACTACGATCCTCAAAAAGCCAAGGCTCTGTTGGAAGCAGCTCAATGGCCAAAAGACTACACCCTTGACGTTGTCTATTACTACAGCGACCAGCAGACAGTCGATCTTATGGCGATCCTCCAGCAGTATTGGGCGGCAGTCGGGGTCAAATCCTCATTCCGAAAGCTCGAAGGCGACCTTTCTGCACAGCTGTGGACACCCCCTGCCGACCGCAAGGTAGGACCCTCTGAGGTCAAATGGGACCTTGCCTATGCAGCAGTGGCAGCACTCAGTGAGAATGAATTCTATGACCGTTTTGAGAGCACCGCGAGCAACAACTCCACGATTCCTTACCAGGAAGGCTTGGACGAGCTGGTGCAGGCCACCCGGGCCACCGCCGATGTCCAAAAGCAGATAGAGGCATTCAAGGCCTTGCAGCGGAAGATCAACGAGAACATGTACAACATTCCGCTCTATCACCAGCTCTCGTTCATCTACATCAGTGACAAGGTCGACCTGAAGCAGAATGCCTTGGGCAACGACCAGTTCAGCTACGAGAAGAATATCCTCGATTGGACCACCTCTCGACCTGACGGCATGATCTACTCAAACGGCGGGCCGATGGAATTCTATGAGGCTCCTGTGGTCAATCCTGGCTTGTACCTCTATCAGGAAATCCTCTTTGACAAGCTGATCAATGCCGATGAGAACCTCACCCCGACTGAGGGCATGCTTGCCAAGTCCTACTCAGTCAGTGATGACGGCATGCAGATTACCTTCGACCTGCGCACCGATGTACGCTGGCACGACGGCAGAAGATTCAGTGCAGACGATGTGGTCTTCACCTTTGAATACCTGATGAAGGCCCCCGGCCTCAATGCAGTTGCCCTGAATACCCTTAAGTCCATCGCTGGTGCAAACGCCTATCTTGAGGGCAAGGCATCCTCGATCAGCGGCGTCAAGGTTGCCGGCAATACGATTACAGTAACCTTCGAGACACTCGATCCCAATGCCCTGCTTACCTTCAGCCAGTGGCCGATCCTTCCCAAGCACCTGCTTGTCTCAAGCAATCCTGTACTCTTCCAGCAGAATGCCTTCTGGCAGAACCCCATCGGCACCGGTCCCTTCAAGGTGGCACAGACTGTCATGGACAACTATGCAATCCTTGAGCGCAATGCTGACTACTACCGCACCGGTAGTGGGAACATCAAGAAGATCTACCTGCACGCCAACAAGGAGAATGATGGCAATCTGATCAAGAACGCCGAGAGTGGCCGCATTGATTATGCTTGGAGCAAGAGCGTTGCCGATGCCCAGGCCATCGAGAAGATTGCGCATATGACGGTCACTCCGGTGAACATCCGCTATACCCGCTTGTTCTGGGTGAACCAGTATCCGCATCCTGCGAACAAATAAGCTGTTACAATAGGTGATGCAGCAAGAAATGCTGCATCACTGATACTCGTATTGGAGGTTGTCCGGTGATCTCATTCATCATCCGAAAATTCCTACTTTTGATTCCCCTCTTATTGGTGATCAGCTTCCTCATCTTCCTGGGCATGGAACTCATGCCCGGTGATGCGGTCGATTTCATGATCCCCCCTGATGCATTGGCAACCATCAGCCAAGCTGAACTGGACCTGTTGCGCTCAGAATTGGGCTTGGACGCTCCGTTCTTGGTTCGCTATGGCACCTGGCTGGTCAATGTGGTGCAGGGCGATTTTGGATACAGCCTCCAAAGCGGGGTTGCGGTAAGCACCCTGCTTGCAAACACCCTGCCTGCCACCCTTGAGCTCTCCTTTGCAGCCTTGCTGCTCTCGACGCTGCTTGGCAGCTTGCTCGGAGTCGTATCGGCGTTGCACAAGGGAAGGCTCTCAGACAACGTCCTTACAGTAGCGGGTATGATCGGGGTGGCCATTCCCCAGTTTCTCTTCGGCCTGATCATGATCGTCGTATTTGTCTTCAAGCTGGAGTGGCTACCCGTAGGAGGCCGCCTGACTGTAGGCAACGAGGCCTTCTTGCAACGACTTGATCACCTGATTCTTCCCTCTGTGGTGCTTGCCCTCTCCATGACAGCCGGGGTTATGCGCTACTGTCGCTCGAGCATGCTCGACTCACTGAACAAGGAGTTCATCAAGACCGCCCGCAGCAAAGGCTTGCCACCGTGGCGGGTGAACCTGGTGCACGGCCTTCGAGTGGCCATGACGCCGGTGGCCGTGCTCATAGGCTTTCGTCTTCCGATGCTCATCGGAGGCTCGGTGGTCATCGAGCAGGTCTTCCAATGGCCGGGGGTGGGACAGATGTTTGTCTCAGCTGTACGCAGTCAGAACACCCCCATCGTCATGATGGTTGCCTTCTTCAGTGTGCTCATTGTCTTGATCGCCAGCATTCTGGTCGATATCGCCACCGCCTTGCTCGATCCTCGAGTCAAGCTTTCCTAGGAGGACCTTGTGGCAAGAGATGCTCTGAATCGCAAGATGGACCGCCTGCTTCTTCTTGAGGAACAAGGCAGGCTTTCTGGTAATACGACCAACCGTACCTTGCGCAAGATTGCGGCAAATCCGTTGGCTATCATCGGCTTGGTGCTCTTTCTCATCCTCTTCTTGGCCTGCATGGCAGCACCCTTAATCAGCACTCATGGTCCGAATGCCATCGATTTGCGTAGTCGTCTCTCTCCTCCCTCGAGAGACCATCTTTTAGGGAC
>RZYT01000191.1 GCA_009930195.1 Spirochaetia bacterium
ACCAGTGTGCCTCCGTAGCGATACTTTTGGATGACAAAATAGTCATTGAGGAGGGCAAGTTCCTCCTCAAGCCTGATGATCGGCTCGTCAGCCTTGCTCACGTTTTTCATAAGGCGGGAGAGGCTGGTGGTCATCTCTGCGATTCCCGTAGCTTTTTGCAGGGTTGCCATCCATTTGATGGAGTTGAGGGTGTTGTAGAGGAAGTGGGGATTGATCTGGCTTTGCAGCATGCGATACTCCAACTCCTGTTTCTTCTTCTCGTCGGATATGCGTCGTTCCAACAACGTGTCGAGCCTGCCTGCAAGGTCGTTGACCCCCTTGCCGATGTCACCCAGTTCATCGTCCCACTCAATGGAGGGGTCGCTGGTGAAGTCACTGTGGGCGATTGCCTTCACTTTCTCTTGGATTTTCGCGATGGGCCGGTTGAAAAGCCGGTTGAGCAGAAGGGTCAGCAGGATGCCGAAGAGCAGCACAAAAACCAGGATGGTTGCCAAAAGAGTCAGGTAAAGCGTGCGTTCGAAGCGCACCTCGTTGGGGCTCAGGGTCTGGGAGAGGGAAATATCCTGAAAACCGGTGGGGCAGGTTACCAGCAACTGATTTTCGCCTCCGATCCTGATGGTTCCCACCGTGGTCTGCTCTCCCGCAGTCGCATACTCCTTGGAAAGGAACTGTGGCTTATCCATCAGATGAAAGGTGTTGTCCTGTATTTGGTAGAAGTGTTCCCCGATGGTCAGGTAGAGATGGGACCCCTCCGTGAGTTGGTAGTCCTTGATCAGGTCAAGGATAAGATCAGCAGAGATGGCCAAATAGAGTTGTCCGGTAACCTCGGGAGAGGAAGAGCGGGTTATGACCCGTCTGATGGGAAGCACCTGGGCATCCATATACAGGAAGGGATCCTCCCCTATATGGTTCCATCCTCCATTCTCGGTGAAGGAGAAGGGGAGCACTTGCTGCAGGTTGCTGACCGTGACCGGCTTGCTGTCACTCATCCAAAGTCCGGTATGGATGAGCTTGGTATGCTTGGTGTCAGTGAGGATGATCCTGCTCACATAACTTTGGGCAAGATTGTTCATCACCTCTTCCTTGATGCGATCATAGGTGGAAAGGGCATTCTGGCTGTCCTGCTGCTCAAGGTAGGACGTCACCACGGTATTGGTGGTGAACCAGCGGATGAGTGAGTCGATGGCAACCATATTCTCCCTCGCCTTCGCCCCGATGAATTGCAGGTTGAACTCGGTGGAGGAAATCTGGCTTTCCAGGGCAAAGGAGCGGAAAAGGAAGAAACTGAAGCTGGACACCAATATGGCAAGAGCCAACGTAAAGGTGACGGTTATGAAGGTGATCTTCCCCTTCAAGGTTTTCAGGCGCATTGCTTCCTCCCAGGCAAAAGTATTGCCGTATGGTCGGCAGTTTCGCAACCAGAAACCGAAAGGAGACCGTATTTTGGGAAGAAATGGCAACTTTGTGGAAAAAAGAACAACTTTGGTATGCAAAGCGTAAGATTGTCGATGTTTTGCTCACGCAATTGCATGGCGTTGTGCAAGAATGGGCCGTACCCTACCATCAGAAAGGGGTTTTCCCCTTCGTGTCTTATGAACCGTAAGGAGGTTTGATACATGAAAAAGGTACTGACAATTATCTTGGTACTCTCATTGGTTTTCACCGCGGTATTCGCAAACGGAACCAAGGAAGCTGCTGCTGAGGCAAGTGTGGGCGAAACCACCCTGAAGTGGGCTTTGTGGGATATTGCTTCCACCACCTACTATGAACCCTTGATCAAGGCGTACGAAGCAAAGAACCCGAATGTCAAGATCGAGATGCTTGACCTGGGTAGCGCTGACTTCATGACGATGCTGCAGACCCAGCTCTCCGGCGGTGACTCCTCCATCGACGTGGTCACCATCAAGGACATCCCGGGCTACAACAATCTGGTGAAGCGCAACCTGCTGCTGAACCTCAATGACAAGATCAAGAGCGAGGGCGTTGACCTCTCCCTCTATGGCGGCACCACCGACCAGATCTCCGTGGACAGCAAGCTCTACGGCATTCCGTTCCGCAGTGACTTCTGGATTGTCTATTACAACAAGGACGTCTTTGACAAGGCCGGTGTTGCCTATCCTGACAACGACATGACCTTTGCAGAGTATGATGCCCTTGCCCGCAAGATGACCAGCGGCACGGGAGCCAACAAAGTCTACGGAGCCCACTATCACACCTGGAGATCTGCAGTGCAGCTCTTCGGTATCCTCGATGGCAAGAACACCATTGTCGGCGGAACGTATGACTTCCTCAAGCCCTACTACCAGATGGTGCTCAACCAGCAGAAGGACGGAGTGGTACAGGATTATGCAACCCTGAAGACCTCTTCCACCCACTACAGTGGTGTTTTCTACAACAACAGTGTTGCCATGATGAACATGGGATCCTGGTTCATCGCCACCCTGATCAACCAGATCGAGCAGGGCAAGACCGAAGTGCAGAACTGGGGCTTGGCAAAGTATCCTCATGCTGAAGGCGTCCCTGCCGGAACCACGTTGGGAACCATCACCAGCCTTGGGGTGAGCAATGCTTCCAAGAAGAAGGATGCAGCATTTGACTTCGTGAAGTTCGTAACCGGACCCGAAGGTGCAGAGATCATTGCAAAGACCGGCACCATTCCCGCCATCAAGACGGCTGAAGTTGTCAAGATCATCGCTGCAAAGCCCGGATTCCCGACCGATCAGGCCAGCCGTGATGCCCTGCAGGTTGCAAAGACCTACCTTGAGATGCCGTTGCATGAGAGAGCCGGTGAGATTGAGGTTGTCCTGAACCAGGTGCATGATGAGATCATGACCAACAATATCAGCGTTGACGCCGGTATCGTGAAGATGAACGATCAGATCCAGAAGATCCTGGCCAAATAAGTTCTCCTTTATGAGGATACAGGGGGCGTTCTGCCTCCTGTATCCCCTTATCCCCCAACGAGGATGGATTCATGTCTTCCAAGCAAGCACACATCAGAAAACAGTTGGTTGCCTATAGCTTCATAGCACCCAACTTCATCGGTTTTGCCATTTTTACCCTGGTTCCCATTGTTTTTGCGGTTGCTCTTGCCTTCTTGCACTGGGATGGATCGAATCCCATCGAGTGGGCCGGCCTTGCCAATTTCCGTGATCTTCTTGATGACGACCAGTTCAAGGCTGCACTGAAAAATACCATTGTCTATACCGCAGGTACCGTTCCGTTGACCCTGATCACCAGTCTGTTGCTGGCGGTTTTGCTCAATCAGGGCATCAAGGGCAGGAACTTCTTCCGTACCGTCAGCTTCTTTCCCTATGTGGCCTCGCTGGTAGCGGTGGCCGCCGTATGGAACATGATCTTCAATCCGTCCAAGGGGCCGGTGAACATGCTCCTGTATTCGCTTGGTTTTGAGAATGTCCCCGGTTGGGCTGCAGACAAGGATTGGGCGATGATGACCATCATCCTCTTCAGTGTCTGGAAGTACATGGGCTACTATATGATCATCTACCTTGCAGGCTTGCAGGGCATCAACCCAGAACTCTATGAGGCTGCCAATCTGGACGGCACGAATGCCTGGCAACGTTTCCGGTATGTCACCGTTCCCCAGCTCTCCGCCACCACCTTTTTTGTGATGGTCATGCTTACCATCCAGTGTTTCAAGGTGTATGACATTGTCTATATGGTGACGCAAGGAGGCCCGGGAACAGCCACCTTGGTGCTTGTCTACGATATCTACAACAAAGCCTTCATCAGTTGGAACCTTGGCTCGGCAAGTGCTGTCGCCATGGTCCTCTTCGCCCTGGTTCTCATCGTCACCCTGATCCAGTTCAGGGGCGAGCGAAAGCTGCGGTAGGGGAGGCGAAGATGCAAGTACAATCCCGCTATACCAAGACTATTGCAACCATACTCTATGCCCTGCTCATCCTGTGCGCGCTTGCCATGCTGCTTCCCTTCGTGTGGATGATCAGTGCGTCGCTGAAGCTGGACAAGGACGTGTTCACTTTCCCCATCGAGTGGATACCTTCCAATCCCCGCTGGGAAAACTATCTGGAAATCTGGACCACGATACCCTTGGGTACGTTCATCAGGAATACGGCAAAGCTCACCGTCATCGTTACCTTCCTGCAGCTTTTGACTTCCTCGTTCGCAGCCTATGCCTTTGCGAAGTTGGAGTTCAAAGGGAGGGATCTTCTCTTCTTGGGTTATGTTGCCACCATTGCCATGCCGTGGCAGGTATACATGGTGCCGCAGTTCATCATGATGCGCTCCTTTGGACTGAACAACACCCACCTCGCCATCATATTCCTGCAGGCTTTCAGCGCCTTCGGAGTCTTCCTGATGAAGCAGTTCTACATGAGTGTTCCCGATGAACTGTGTGAGGCGGCACGCATCGACGGCATGAGTGAGTATCGCATCTGGGCACAGATCATGCTCCCTCTCTCCAAGCCTGCGCTCTCCACCCTGAC
>RZYT01000192.1 GCA_009930195.1 Spirochaetia bacterium
GGCTTGGTGCCCCCCACTGAGTTCATCAACCTGCTGGAGAAGCACAATCTTCTGGTGAAACTGGATATGTTCGTATTGGAGCAGGTATGCAAACTGCTGACCCGCTGGAAGGCTGAACAAAAGCCGTTGTTCCCCATCTCGGTGAACCAGTCACGCTCGCACCTGTTCAGTTCCGATTACGAGCGGACGCTGGTCACCATGGTGGATCAGTATGGGATTGACCACAAGCTGATGGAGTTTGAACTGACCGAGAGTCTGTTCACCCATGATATCAGGCACCTTTCGCAGGTGATGGCCAATTTGCGCAGCTATGGTTTCAGCGTCTCCCTGGATGATTTCGGATCGGGTTACTCATCGCTGACCATGCTCAAGGATGTCACCATTGATGTCATCAAGCTTGACCAGGGCTTTCTCAAAGGTACGGATAACCATAAGCGAGGCACGGTGGTGGTCCAGCATGTCATCAACCTGGCCAAGAGCCTGGGTATCACCACTGTTGCTGAGGGTGTTGAAACCTTGGAGCAGGTGCGCATGCTCACCGACCTCGGCTGTGATGCAGTACAGGGATTCTACTTCAGCGAACCGTTGGCAATTGCCAATTACGAGGCTTTGCTCATCGATGATCGTCCCCGTGTTTTCTCCTGAACAGGGCGATTGATCCGAACCCCCCGACAAGAGCTATATAGAATCCGAACTCATACCACCATCCGGTGTTGTTGGTTTCGTAGATGCGGTAGATGGGGTTGAACAGACGCGCAATGAGGGCGATGGGGGCAATCCACCCATGCCAAATGCCGAGGAAGAACCCTGCCGGTTTTGCCCCTTCAGGTACCGCTGTCGCCAGACAGGATGAGCACAACAGCAGCGTGAGCACTACCAGTACAACCAGACGAGTGCGTTTCATATCTCTTCTCCTATGAGTCTTGCTATGCGTTTGATGACCCGATTGGCCTCAGGTATGGGAAAGAGCGGATAGTCATGATTCATCTTCTTCCCCTCGTGGTACTCCAGGGTTGCCCCATCCTGTTTTGCTTTGGTCCGCAAGGCTCGGGCGTCTGCCAGGAAGAGTTCATGGGTACCGACAAAGAGGGTGATCGGACAGAGGTCTTTCAATGAGCCATACAAGGGCGAGACCCGGTAGTCTTGCCCGGAAAGCTCCTTTCTCCAAGCTTTGCCGTACGTGACCAGCTTGTCGCGGTCAAGCATGGGGTCCCGCTCTGCAAGATAGTCGATGGCGATGTGCTTCAGCTCGATATCCAGCCAAGGGGAGAGGAGAAAGAGTTGGGAGAAGGGAAGGTGCTGTTCATCCCTGAGCAGTTGTGCAAGGGCAAGGGCAAGACCTCCCCCGGCCGAGTCTCCCCCCAGGATGAGTTGCTCGAACGAAAGGGTGGATGTGAAGCGTGCCAACAAGGGGAGCACCTCGCTTGCACCCTGATGGGGTGCCTTTGGATAGAGGGGTACAACGATGGTGCATGAGGCAAGTTTCGCCAAACGCTGCAAAAAGAACCAGTGGGCGAAGTAGGGTTGTTCCACATACGCCCCTCCATGCAGGTAGAGCACCACCTTGGCTGAGGTGGTGTCTCCCAGGGTGAACACCTGCATGCCTTCAAACGAAGACTCTGTGATGTTTGCAAACCGCTGCAGGCCCAGTGGAAGCGTGTAGGGCTGGCTGCTTATGACAGCCAACTGGTCCAGACTCTTGCGGATGGGGATGAGACTTTGCCGTATCATGAGGGTGAGGAGCCGCTCGCTCATATAGCTTGCTGCACTACGTTGCTCCCGGATCCTGATGATCAGGACGAAGAGCACGAGCGCCAGGGTGACGGTGGCGAGCAGCAGGCTTTCCATACTCAAAGAATGAACAGCAAGAGAATTGCTTGGTTGAAGAGATGGGTCAGTGCGTGAGCCATCATAGCGTATTGCAGTCCCAATTTCAGGTAGAGCAGCCCGAATACCCAGCCCAGCACCCCGTTCAGGACGAGCGAGCGTACTACCAGCAAGGTAGTGAGGGTACCGAACGCAACCTGGGTTGCAGGGAGGTGGCCGAGGGCGAACAGCAGGGCTGCAAGCACATTGGCGATCTGAAAGAAGAGCGGGCGGATGGGTCTTTCCCCCCGCTTTGCATCAAAGATCCTGTCCATGAGGAAGACCAGCAGGGAAAGGAAAAAGAGTCGCAGCATGATCTCCTCTATGACGCCGCCGTAGAGCATTGCAAAGAGGAGGGCCGGAAGGGAGAATGCGTCCCTGGTATAGGCTGCTTTGATCTGGGGAATGACCGGGGCGAAGAGTGCGAGATCGCTGAGCATGACAAGGGCGCAACAAAACCCTGCTGCCAGTGCAATCACTGCCTTTCGTTTCCCAAAGGTCCTGACAGGGGCAAGGCCGACCCGTTCGCTCAGCACATAGCCCAGATAGCCAAGAGCCAAGGTATACAACCCGGCTATCTGGATGAGGGAGCTGAGCACCAGTACGAACGCAGGAGTTTCCACTCCCATCTGCTGCATTGCGTTCAGGTTGGAGAGTGCCAGATAGATGCTGGTGACCACTCCCACCGGAAAGGCAATGAGGGAAAAACGTACGGCTTTTCGATTCAGCTGCATGGTAGCCTCCTGCAGCTACTGTACACGTTGACACATAGGCTGGCAAGAGAAGAAGGCAGGCCTCCCTCTCTTGCCTTATGCTCTTTCCTATTCCAGGGTGAAGGCTTCCAGTGCACCTTCATAGTCGTAACTGTATATCTCGTTGCGATCCTCGCCGATGAACGCTTGTTTCTTCGTCAGCATCTTCACCTTGACAATTCCCCCTTGGGCAAGGGATATCAGGCCCTTGTGGGCCGCAGCACTCGCAATGCTGCTGTCGAAGGTGTACGGGTCAGAACCAAAGATATCCTGTGCCGGACTGTCGGTAGGGATGCGCACGCGCATCGTTTCCCCCGGTTCGAGTCCCAGATCAGCTGCAGTGGTGAGGTAGGAGATTTCGATGGGTTCCAGCTTCTCCTTGCCGATGATTCTTCCGCTCTTGTCCACAAAGACGAAGCTCAGGGGCCAGGACCCGTAGGCGGCGGTAGAGACTCCGTTGACCAGAAGGCCGCCGTAGTACTCCCTGCCTTCAGTCACTTTGATGGTGACCTCTCCTCCCTTGTCGAAGGTGATCAGGCCCATGTGCACTGCCGCAGTCCCAATGCTGCTGTCAGTGGTATACACGCCGACTCCCCACACACCACCAGCATATCCGTGAGGCGGGAGGCTCAAGGTGATCATGTCTCCCACACGGTTGGAAAAGTCCTCGGCATTGCGTTCCCATGCGATGAGGGTTGGCTGTTCCAGATCAGGAAGTTCCTGAGTCTCCACTTCATCAAGTTCCTCTTCAGGACTCTGACTGGAGTACTCCAGAAAGAGATTCGGGCCGCCTGGGCCAAGCTCAAACGAACCGGAAGTACAACCAGATACCAAGGCAACGAGCAGTACCGTCAGAATCACTGACAAAAGCTGTGAATGTTTCATTGCTTCTCCCCTTTGTGCGATTGGGGTCCTGGTGCAGCGTGTTGTCAGGACATGTGCAGCCAATCCCCAACAAACTTTTTCTGATTTCCAGCATACGCCCAACAGATGCGGAACGGAAGAGCTGGACTATGATCATTTGCACAATGAGACTTGATTCCTCTCTTCCTTTGCCTCACACTTGCACCAGGAGTGAAATCATGGAACTGCTGAAGCATCCCAATCCAACGGTACTGCGCCTGACTGAGTACCTCACCCTGCTTGTCAAGGGAACCACTGAGAAACGTACCTACGATTCGTATGCCGACATTCTGGAGACCGCAACACCCTTTGAGGTGAACAGCGCCCTCGATGCGGTGCTGTCAAAGGCAGAGGACGTCACCTCGCTCACCACAGCGACAGCCCGCTTCATCCGCTCATTGGGCAAGGCATTGGAGTCGTATCCGCTTCCTGCCTATCCCCAAGGCTCTCTGCTTGCAGAGTTGGAGAAGGAAAACGAAGCCATTGGGGCTATGACACGGAAATTGCAGGAGGAGGGAAGAAAGCTTCAGAAGGGGATGGGTACGGACGTTTCCGTTTTGAAGGGGCTCGTAACTTCGTTCACCTTGGTGCGGGAGCACTATGTGCGGTTGCAGAATGAGCTTTTTCCACTCTTTGAACAGAGCACTGCAGAACATGCATGCGTGAAGCTGATGTGGTCCATCCAAGACACGGCTCTCGCCTATCAGAAAGCCGTTGCCTCGTTCACAGCTGATGATATCGCAGCATTCTGGAGAGTCTACAGTCAGTTTTACTTCAATGTGGAGGTGCTTCGCTACCGGGAGCACTACATTCTCTTTCCCGTGGCGTTCCGTTCGCTTGCACCGAACGAGCAGGCGAGGGAGAACCCAGCCTTGCGTGGAGTCTTCTCC
>RZYT01000193.1 GCA_009930195.1 Spirochaetia bacterium
TACTACGACCTAAATATCGCACTGTCAAGAATTTTTTGCACCAATATTATAGGGAACTGTCTCGCATATGATTTCTCCCAATCATTCTTCAAATGATTTTTGCCTGTCTGTTTGAGAAATGTGGTTTAATGAGAGGAAGACCAGGGGAGAGGATCCCTGAAGGAGAAAATGAAGAGGAAGCCCTTTTGTCTTGTTGGCACATGCAAAAACTTCCTCTTCACCAAATACATTATAAAAACATTACCATCGAAACAGCTTCGATTCAAGAGAACAACCATCCATCCTTAAGAAAGGGCAATGGCGGTATCGTGTGCCGCACATGCCTACAGCCGGTCGAGTATGCATTCTGCCGGGATCGAGGCAGAAGGTACACGGCAGAGAAGGGCATGACGGCAGAGACCACAAGTGTCGTCATCGGCCGTTGCCCGACAGAAGGTCGCTACTCGACAATCTATCCCGACGATCTGGTGTACCACAAGCAGTACAGCCTGAGGGACATCCAATGCGTGTTGGAGGGCAAGGGAGACTACTCACTGGCGAGCGTACGTACGAAATCATATTGGAGGTCCTGGTTCAAGGGGATGTGGGATGCCGTGGTTGTGAAAATCCAACTGGGCCTTGGGCGTATCTTTGCCGAAAAAGACATCTCAACTGTGCTGCTTGCCTTTTGCAAGGAGGTCGGTGATGACTGGCTGCGTTACGTGCTCGACCTTTTCCACACCGGATATAACAACCTTTGCATGTTTCTTGACCTGATTGGCCCTACCATCGGGCTCGGGGGCGAAAAGCCGTACCAAGCTCATGTACATGGGGGTGCAGAGGCTTCGCCCAAGAGGGGCAAGCCGCCACCGGGAGGATGAAAACGATGGAATTGAAGGACTTGAGACCGAATGAGATGCAAAAGTACCACACAGCCGGGGAGGTTGTTGACCTCGGTTGCACCGACACGGCAATCAGAAGGGGCCGTACCAAGCTCGGTTGCACCAGGAAGACGCTATTGAAGTACATACAGTGGTACCAAAACGGGGATATCAGCCTGTTCAGCCACCACAACAAGGGCCGCAAGCCGGCGACCACGAAACCGGTGCAGACGAAGCAACTTGTCGAGCAACTGTACAAAGAGAAATACAGCAATGCCAGCTTCACCCATTTCTGCGAGATTCTCAGGGAGGACCACCAAATCCGTGTATCCGACGGGACTGTGCACTCGATACTCAAGCAGGCCATGCTTGTCTCCCCCTGCTCGAAAAAGGCGACCAAGAGGCGTATGGAAAAGCAATTGAGGATGCTTGCACGCAAGGAAAACCTCAGCAAGGCGCAAAGCGAGCATGTCAACACAGCCTTGGCCATCCTTGATGATGCTGACGCCCATCCCAGGAGGCCCCGAAGCAAGTATTTCGGTGAGATGATCCAGATGGACGCCAGCGAGCTTGTCTGGGTGAGGGGTGCCGGCAAATGGCACCTGCATGTCGCCGTCGATGATGCCACCAGCGAGGTGGTGGGCGCTTGGTTCGACACCCAGGAGACCCTGGACGGCTATTACCACGTGCTGTACATGATCCTCAAGACCTACGGCATCCCTTCGCGCTTCAGGACCGACCGAAGGACCGTATTCGAGTACAACAGCCTGGCAAAGCCAGACGAGGAAAAGGATACCTTCACCCAGTTTGCAGCCGCCTGCAACACTCTGGGCATAGAGCTCGAGGCAACCTCGGTGCCGCAACACAAAGGACGAGTGGAGAGAATGAACCTAACCCTTCAAGGCCGGGTCCCAGTGGAGCTCATCCGAAACAACATAGCAACAATCGAGCAGGCCAACGCATTTCTGTGGGATTACCTTCCCCGCTTCAATGCTCAGTTCTCGCTCAAGGATGAGAAGGATTTGGACACCAGCACTTTCCTTGAGGCTCCCCCTGATGCCGACATCAATGCAATTTTGGCCGTCGTCTGTCAGCGTGTGGTCGACGCGGGCAACAGCATCAAGTACCACAATGCATACTACCAGCCCTGCATCCAGTATTCCAACGGATTACGCCCCAGACTCTTCCTCAAAGGCACCAAAGCCCTTGTCGTCAAGGCTTTCGACGGAACTCTGCTTGCCAGCATCAAGGAGGAGATCTACATCCTCAAGGAAGTCGAAAAACGAAGCTCTCACAGCAAGGAGTTCGACCCTGAACCAAGGCCTGCACCAAAACCAAGGAAGCGATGCAAGCCGGCAGAGGATCACCCCTGGAGGACTCGATTCCTTGCCCCGAAGGTGTTGCAGAACCATATCGCCAAGCCTGAAGAGGACTATCAGTCATGAGATGGTGGGGGAAACAGGCGAGCTTGCAAACACTCAGAGAGGAGCATTCCTTCTCCAGCGACGAGTACGAAACGCTGGTACAAAACATCACCGAGGAGCTTGAACAAGCCTCATCCGACATACTTCGGGCTTGGGAAAGAGAGGCCCTTAAGGCCCACAGAGCTACTTATCACAGATTCTAGAGGGAGGAAAAAATCATTTACGGGCTACATGTAAAAGAACGCCTATAGCTTGAGAAGCCTATCTCGTTTTGCTACAATGGCCACTGTTCGAACACCAAGGAGACGTAATAAGATGAGGATGTCCAAACTCTTTTCCAGAACCCTTCGCGAAGCCCCAAACAGTGCTGACAGCAAAGGGTATGAATATCTGCTTCGTGCAGGCTTTATCCGCCAGTTGGGAGCTGGTATCTTTTCATTGCTCCCCTTTGGTTTCAATGCAACGAAGAAGATTGAACAGATCATCCGAGAAGAGATGAATGCAATCGGAGGACAGGAGATCCTCATGCCGGTAGTAAACCCTGCCGACATTTGGAAAGAGACTGGGCGTTTTTACAGCATAGATAAAGAGATGAGTCGTTTTCATGATCGTGGGGGACGAGACATGGTCCTGGCGATGACCCACGAGGAGGCAGTTACAGATCTTGCCCGTGGAGAAATCGACAGCTACAAAAGACTTCCCTTGCTTGTTTATCAGATCCAGACCAAATGGCGTGACGACCCCCGCCCCCGTGCTGGCTTGATCAGAGTACGCGAGTTCACCATGAAGGACAGCTACTCCTTTGACACCGACCAGGCAGGACTTGATCAGCAATACGCTGCCCACTACAAGGCGTATTTCAGGATTTTCAGCCGTTGCGGGCTCCCTGTCATAGTTGTTGGAGCAGACAGCGGCATGATGGGAGGCAAGATTTCCCATGAGTATATGTATCTTTGCGGTATTGGCGAGGATACCATCATAACCTGTCCTGCGTGTGGCTATACTGCCAACAGACAGGTGGCAACCTTCACCAAGACATATTATCCCCAAGAACCAAAAGAGATGGAAAAGGTCCTCACCCCTGATTGCAAGACGATTGAAGATCTAGCAGCCTTCCTCAAGATTGAAAAGAGACAAACAGCGAAGGCTGTCTTTATGGTTGGTACCTTCATCAATGATACCAACGGGGAGGAGGAAGAAAAGTTAATTGTAGGAATCATCCGAGGGGACCTTGAGGTTGAGGAAAACAAGTTGCAGAACGCAGCACGCGCCAATGCTCTCAGACCGGCACACCCTGAAGAGATTCTGGCCAAGAAGATGGTTCCAGGCTATGGTTCTGCGATCGGCTGCAGCGCAGACGTTATGGTCATAGTTGATGATTCAGTAAAAGAGAGCAACAATTTGGTAGCAGGGGCCAACATTGAGGGCTATCATTTATTGAATACCAATTTCGCTCGTGATTATCAAGGAACTGTTGCAGATATCGCCAGTGCCGGTGCAAACTATGGATGCCCACAATGCAAACAGCCCCTCTCCTCCTCCAAGGGTGTCGAGGTAGGAAACATCTTCCAGCTCAATACCCGGTATAGTGACAGCATGAATTGTACCTATCAAGATGAGAACGGATCAAGAAAGCCGGTGATCATGGGGTCGTACGGCATCGGCGTGGGAAGGCTGCTCGCCTGTCTTGCTGAGAACTATTATGACGATAAGGGACTTTGCCTGCCCATCAGCGTAGCCCCTATGCAAGTTCATCTGGTCAGCTTGGTTAAGGATCCTGCGATGGGAGAGTCCTTGTACAACCAGCTCACTCAAGCAGGTATTGATGTTTTGTATGACGATAGAAAAGAGTCTGCTGGTGTCAAGTTTGCTGATGCAGACCTTATCGGTCTTCCTATTCGTATAACACTGGGAAACAGATCCCTTAAGGAAGGCAAGGTAGAGGTAAAAGTAAGGAGTAATCTAGAGGAAAATCTGAGCTTCAACCTGGAGACCGTGGTAGATCAGACAAAGGCTCTGATTGCTGATTTACAGGACGATCTTGCAGCAAAGATTGTAGAAAAAGAGTGGGAAAAGGCCTAACAACCATTTCTTGAAGAAAAAGACCCTCTACAGCAAT
>RZYT01000024.1 GCA_009930195.1 Spirochaetia bacterium
CCACCATTCTCCACAACAATCTCTTCGAGTGAGAACTTCTGTTTCAATGTCTTTCCCACCACTTGGGCAATCGCTCCGGCAACGGCGGCCATGGGCCCGGTGCCGGCACGCAGGGAAGCACGATGCATGACATTGGCCAGATCACTTGGATACTCATGCCTTGCAAGCGGCACCAAGCTGGTCAGAAAGCGGGGATCAGGGTGACCAAGCAGTTCAAGGCGCAATTTGCGTACCAGATCTGTCGCTGTTCTTGCCAGTTTGCCCTGGTCAACCGATCCGGTCCATCCGATCCACAGGTCACTCTCCTGTATGGAAAGGGAGATGCTCGTGAAGCGACCTGCGCCCATATGCTGTCGGTAGGTTCGCTTCTCGTACATACTCAGGCCTCCCGCTCGTGCGAGACCTCAAACAGGCGAAGGGGACAGGCTTGGGTACAAAGGCCGCAGACTACGCACAGCGAGACATCAAAGACAAGTCTTGCGGTACTGTCCATCGAGAGAGCCCTGGGAGCACATACCGCAGTACAGGCTCCGCAGTGGATGCATGCTTCCTGCCTGAAGAGCAACTCCTTGACCATCTCGGAGACAAGGACTCCCACCTCGGAGAGGTAGCGTACGCTCCGGTCAAGATTCTCGTCGGTTCCCACCAACTCAACAATGAGTTTGCCGCCTCTTCCACTGGCCACATCTGCATTGAGAATGTTGATGTCCACATCATAGGTACGGGCTAGCTTGCTGACGATCGGCTGCTCCACCAGGGAGGGGGAGAAACGAAGTGCATATCGGCGTCTCATTGTGCACCTCCTTCGCGGTGAACCAGGGGTTTGACAAAGCTGTCCTTGGGGAACATGGACACCGGTTCGGTCAGGAAGAATTGCCTGTTCCTGATCCTATCGGCAAGGATATCCGCAATCTCACGTGCCTTTGCCAAGGATGAGAGCGGAGCCGTCTTGATTTGCTTTCCGTCGGCAAGGGTGACAGACCCGCTGGCAAGCTGTGCGTAGGTGACTGTTCCTACGGAGGGATGGTTCTCCTGGCCGTAATCAAGGATGGTGGTCTCAATCTGGTCGTTGCTGATGGCAAGGCTTTGGGCCATCCGTTCATCCAGGACGGGAATGGGAATGCCGATGCCTACAAACATCGAGACACCGTATTTCTCATAGTAGGCGGAACGAATGAACTCTGTGGACATCTGGCGTGCATCGCCAAGGACCGCCAAGGTGGCACCAGGAAGCTTGGGTATTCCCATGCTGTTGCGCTCGCGACGGGTGTTGAACTGGGTTCCGTTCCACACGACGAACCCCTCCCCGCCACCGAGGAAGATCCTCGTTCCCAAACCGATGGTCCGTAGGAAGGGATCATTGAGCAGGGGACTCAGCTCTCCGCTGGTTGAATAGGTGATGTTGCCCATGCGAGGCAGAAGGCTGCCCATATAGGTGTATTTGATGCGGTTTGTGCTGTTGGTTGCCGCGGCATAGTTCTGATAGGCGTTGCGGGGATTGAAGAGATAGAACTCGTTGACCGTATCCTTGTTGATCCACGTGTCGATTTCCTTGGTCGGATAACAATCGGTCCCCTTTCCCCGAGCATGAAGACGGACATCCTTGCCTGCGATGAGGTCCTCGATGACATTCGCCCCCCCATAGGTGGGATCGAATTTCGATTCGGCCGTCGCTCCGATGTAGGTGTCCACCGCAGCCAGACCCTCGTAGGCATTCACCCCGTTGAGGCTGATCTCCTCCATCCTGATGCCCGGTGACCAGTGCCCGAAGTTGATGATGGCACCGGAAGAGCACATGGGCCCGAAGGTGGCGGTGGTGACAATGTCCACTTCCTCACTGAGGGTGGAAATCGGCGTTTCCTTGGCCATTCTTGAGAAGGCCTCGGCGCTTACCACCACGACGCTTCCGGCCTTGATTTTCTCGTTGATCTGGGCAATCGTCTTTGCCATGGATGCTCCTATTCGTTGTACTCGACCCCCTCAAGGGTCAAGACTGGGATCAGATGATAGGCAGGGACCTCATACGGATGAGCGTCGAGCAGAGCTTGTACAGCCAATGCGGCGTTCTCTTCGTCGGCCACCAATTCTACCCGCCACTCCTCTTCTTGTGCAAGCATGCCTTCCGCCCCCAAGAATGGAGAACTGCCGGAAAGTGGCATGAATTGCCCCATGCCTTTGGTCTGGAAGCAACAATTGGCATACTTGCCCATCGTTCCTGCCCCTGTGGAGAAGACAGCCTCTTTCACTGACTCAAGATGGGACTGGGGTACATAGAAGACCAACACATACATCTTTTCTCTCCTCCTGATTGCCCGTATGATAGGCTATGGTAAAACTAATGGTATTCCTGGGCAACCCCGGAAGGGAGTATGCCAGAACCCGGCACAACGTTGCCTGGATGGTCTGTGACCATCTCCATCCAAACCTCTCCTGGTCTGTGAAATTCCACGCACAGCTGGCAAGCGAGGCAACTGTCCGCCTGCTCAAACCCCAGACCTATATGAATGAGAGCGGAAAATCCGTCCGTGCCGCCTTGGATTTCTACAATCTGGAACCCACCGAGATTCTGGTAATCCATGATGACCTTGAACTGCCGTACGGTACGCTCAGGCTGCAGGCAGGGGGAGGACTGCAGGGGCACAATGGATTGAAGTCGATCAAGCAGCACGCCGGCAGCGACCAGTTTCTCCGTCTGAGAATAGGAATCGGGAGACCAAAACACGGGTCGGTAGCATCCTATGTGCTTGAGCGGTTTACCGCCGAGGAAGAAGTCTCCCTTCCTTTGGTGCTCGACCTTGCCTCAACAATGCTCCGTGGCGATTTTTCAACTCTTCCAGTTACAAATACATTAGTCTAACAGTCTCACATTCCCAAGAAAGGGGTTACATCCAAGGCCTCTCATGGTATACTGAGCCTACCGTTCAGGGATAGAACCCCCTCAGGGAGGCGTGACTTGATTACACGTGATTTTCGCATTTCAGTTCGTACCAGGACTGAAATAGATTTTTTTCCAGCGTTGTTTGCTTCGGATTCCGATCTTGGAGCACTGTACAAGCAGGCTACCGAACTCGCCCATATCTACAACTCCAAGGTAAAGGCGAAAGGGAGCAACGATTGGGTGTCGTCGGGGAAACTGCATGCCACTGCCGTCCTTCACCAACTCTACCAGAGTGTGCTCTCCCGCTACCTCTCCGACAATGAACCGGATTTCTTCACCCGTCTTACTGCATTGATCAACAAGAACCATGCGGCCCAAGAGGTTCTGGCGTTCTATATGAAAGAGTTCCCCTCTCCCTTGCTGATCGAGCAATCATTGCCTCTGGAATTCTTTTATGAAGAGTCCCTGCGTGGCTACTTCATCCATCAGGTCATGATGGAAAATCCTGCTCTCACCAAAGCGGCAAAACCTTTCATCGCTCCCGAAGGGCTCTCCTTCCCCAAAGCAGCCCAAGCAATGACCGCCCTGATGGGGGGAGCATCTGCAGGAGTGCGAGCCAGCGACGAGGATATCTTCTCCTTCCTCACCCGCCCGGCCAAGCTCTATCCGGAATCCTTGCTGGACCAGATCTCCTATATCCTGGAGGCTTGGGCGGATTTGATCCCCCAGGACCTGAAGACACTCCTGCTCAGGGCTGTCGACTTTGTCCAGGAAGAGGACAAGCCTCATTTCCCCTCAGTCGGGGGATCTGCCCCTGAGATGGTGGTTCCTGACTACAGCATTTTCGACCAAGAGTATGAGGCCTTCACCGCCGACAGGAATTGGATGCCCAATGTCATCATGATGGCGAAATCGACCTTGGTGTGGCTTGACCAGCTGACCAAGGAGTACGGCTATCCGATCGATACCTTGGACAAGGTACCCGACAAGGAGCTTGAGACCCTTGCAGAACGCGGATTCACCGCCTTGTGGCTGATCGGGCTTTGGGAACGCAGCAGTGCAAGCAAGAAGATCAAGAACCTGTGCGGCAATCCCGATGCCGAGGCATCGGCCTACTCGCTGAAAAACTATGAGATAGCCCAGGCAATAGGTGGCTGGGCGGCATTGGACAACCTGCGCCAACGTTGCGCCCGCTGCGGCATCCGACTTGCCAGCGACATGGTTCCCAACCACTGCGGAATCGACGGAGACTGGGTCTTTGACCACAGCGAATATTTCGTCCAGCAAAGTTTCCCCCCCTTCCCCTCCTATACGTATGATGGGCCGAATCTCTCTCCCAATCCTGACATCGAGATCAAGCTCGAAGACCACTACTATGACCGAAGCGATGCGGCGGTCACCTTCCGGCGCAGGGATCTGAGGAACGGGAACACCTCTTATATTTTCCATGGCAACGATGGTACTTCGATGCCCTGGAACGATACTGCGCAGCTGGATTTCCTCAACCCAGCCACACGGGAGGCTGTCTATCAGCAGATCAAGCATGTTGCTTCCAACTTTCCCATCATCCGTTTCGATGCTGCAATGACCTTGGCAAAGAAGCATATCCAGCGGCTCTGGTATCCCAAGCCGGGACATGGCGGAGATATTGCCGGACGCGCCCAATACGGGATGGATGAGCTCGAATTCAACCAAAGGATCCCCCAGGAGTTCTGGAGAGAGGTGGTCGACAGGATCAATGAGGAACTTCCCGACACCCTGCTGCTTGCCGAAGCTTTCTGGATGATGGAAGGCTACTTTGTCCGGACATTGGGTATGCACCGTGTCTACAACAGTGCCTTCATGAACATGCTCAAGAACCAGGAAAACCAGAAGTACCGCGAGACAATCAAAAACACCATCAGTTTCGAGCCTGAGATTCTCAAGCGCTTCGTGAACTTCATGAACAACCCTGACGAGGATACAGCCATCGCCCAGTTTGGTGACGGGGACAAGTATTTCGGCATCTGCACCCTCCTGGCCACCATGCCCGGCCTTCCGATGTTCGGCCATGGACAGATCGAAGGGTATCGCGAGAAGTACGGCATGGAGTATCGAAGGGCCTATTGGGATGAGAAACCCAACCAAGGTCTTGTCGACCAGCACTACAAGAGAATTTTCCCGCTCCTGAAAAAGCGCTACCTGTTCAGCGGTGTCGATTTTTTCCAGCTCTTCGACCTCTATCGGGACGGTACAGTGCAGCAGTCTGCCTTCTGCTATGTAAACGGTACCGAAACAGAACGCGTCCTCATCCTGTACAACAACCAGTATGAGGAAGTCAGCGGGTGGATCAAGACGTCTTCGCCCAAGCTGCAGAAGAATGGGGATGAGAAGCGAACTGCAACCACCAGCCTTGCCGAAGCACTGGGTTTGACCCTGGGGGGAAGACGCTATGTGATCTACGACTCCTTCTCTGAAGGCCTGACCTACATGAAACCTTCCATCAGGGTTTTTGACGAGGGATTCAACCTGCATCTGAATGGGTTTGAGACCAAGGTGTACCTCAATATCCGTGAGGTCGAGGATGTCGACGGAACCTATTTGGCCTTGTATGAGCAGATGGGTGAAGAGGGTGTTGCAAACTTCGAGCAGGAGATTCTTGCCCTGCGGCTCAAGCCGGTGTACAAGGCGATGGAGAACTTCCACTCCGAACAGTTCTTCAAGCAGATCCGCCAGATTCTCACCGGGGAAGCGACCAGCAGAACCGAACGCAAGCTCATCCTCACCCTTGCAGAAGCCTATACCCATCTTGGGGCAGTGGTGGAGAATCTCCATCCGGCAGCCCAAAAATCCCTACCGGCTTTGCCGAGAGAAGTCAATCCCGCCCTCATGCTCAATGAGGTGAAACGATGGAGCACGCTCTTCAGTTCACCGAAGACGCGATTCTTCCTTCACGGCTCAGCCATCATGGATGAGCTTGAGGCGGTGGTGGCTGCTTCCTTCTTCCTCAAACCCTTCCTGGGTGAGGCTTGTACGATTGAGCAAGCCATGAGAGTCAGTGACAAGTTGCTGCTCTCCCGCTTCTTCAGCAAGGAACTGTGCGAAGTGGGCTTTGTAAACGACCTATCCAGAAAGGCTTGCCACAGTGCTGCCATCCTCGCAAGCGCCGCCCATCAGGTGGAGGACTCCCTGGAGGACCCCAAGAAGATACTTGCCATCCTTCTGGAGGACAAGAGCCTTCGCTTGTATGCCCAGGTGAACGAGTACCAGGGCACCACCTGGTACACGAAGGAGGCAATGCAGGAGATCATCTATCTCTCAGCGCTTTCGCTTGGGGTGATCAAGGGAATGACCAACGTGGATCACTACGTGAACGTCCTGCTTGAGGCTGAGCTGGATGCCGGCTATAAGCTTGACCGTCTCCTGAGCTAAGGATAGATGTTTGATTGACTTGCCTGTGCTGATAAGATACTCTTGGAAACTATGAAGACGTGGATAAGTTATCTGGCTGCAACTGCCCTCGGCCTCGCTGCAACCCTGTTGTTTGGAGAATCGGGTATATTTCAGCAACTGATGTATACGATCACCGCCCTGCTGGTCCAGCTCGGTGGGTTCGTGTTGATTCCGTTGGTCTTCTTTGGCTTCTCCTCGGGAATTGCTTCCTTGCGCAAGGACAACAAGGGAGGGGTCTTCGCGAGGACGACCATCCTCTGGAGCCTGCTCACCACCGTCTTTCTGGTAGCCGCGTCAGCACTCGTCTTTCGTTTCTTCCCTTCCAACTTCCCCGCCAGCACCTCCGCCGGCACTGACGCCTCAGTGCTCTCCATGGTTGCCCCCCAATCGCTTTCCACACTCTTTGAATCAATGCTTCCCATCAATCCCTTCTACACGTTGGCAAATGCGGAGAGTTTCTTGCTCCCCGTGCTGATCATCGCCTTGGTCTTCGGCTACTTTCTCAAGCCGAATGTAGAGGTTATCAGACCCGCCTACGTAACCATGAACTCCCTGAGTGAGACAATGTTCAGACTAGCCCGTGCTTTCAGCACCACCGGCCATTTCTTTGTCTTCTTCGCTTCGTCGTATTTTTTCAGCCATCTGCAGTCTGAAGGCACCATCTTTGTAGCTGAGCTTTTCCTGCTTATGCTCCTCGGAGCAACACTCATTGTCCTTTTGGGCCTGCTTCCCTTGCTCTTTGCCCTTGTCACCGCGTTCAAGATCAACCCATACAAGGTGCTCTATCGCATGCTCGCCCCTGCAAGTGCCGCCCTGTTCACCGGAAGCATCTTCTTCTCCAGCCCAATGACCATTTCCCTCTCCCGCCATAACCTTGGCTGTCAGAAACGGGTCAGCGCAACTGCAGTACCGCTCTACACCCTCATCGGCCGCGGGGGCTCGGCCATGATCGCCACACTGAGCATCCTCAGCCTGCTGTATGCTGCCACGGGCAGTATGCCTGCCGATAAGGTGATTCTCTTTGTTGCACTTGCCAGTGCGCTTTTCTCCTTTGCAAGTCCGCTTTATCTCGGCTATGAGGTCTTTTTCATCTCCATCATCGCCCTGCAGTTCCTCAAGATTGACCTCTACGGGGCGCAGATGACCCTTGTTGCCATGATGCCGATCCTCAACGGACTGGGCATCCTCATCGACTCCTATATAGCTGCTTTCGGAGCAACCTACACCTGCCACAGGATGGGCGTACTCATCGAAAGTTCCTATTCGGATGTCTTGTAAGAGATTATGGGAAAGAATCTACGCTTTGTACTGCTGGGCATCCAAGCCCTCGTGACCCTCATCCTCAGTGCGGTGATCGTGCATAGCATCATCATTTCCGTGCAAACAGGAGAGTGGATTACCACCCGTGATCATCTGCTTCCTTCCCTCATACACCTGTGGGTGGCCCTCATTGCCGCCTTGCTGCTCTGCTTTTTCTATCGCGCCAACATTGGTGCAGAGGCACGGGTGCTTCCCTTGCTCTTTCTGATGATCAGCCTGGGCAACGTGAAGATTCTCCCCTTGCACCATGCACTTACCGGTATATTCATCCTCAATCCGTTGACAGTATCGGTTCTCTATCACTTCTCCCTGCTCTTCGGATCGTTTCTTTTCCTCTCCTCAGGACTCTTTCAGCAAACCATCAACCCGACCAAGCTTGGCCAATACTCCTTTGTGGGAGCTGCAAGTGCTCTCTTGCTTTCCATCCTGGCTCCTGTCTCTGCAAGCTCCGCTTCCTTCCTCTGGGAAGCAAGCGTCACCGACAGTCTCTTTCTGGGTGTCTGCATCCTGATCAATGCGTTGGCAGTCCTGACCTTTCTCATCGCCATATTTGAGGAACATTTCAGCAGGCAGACGTTTGCCCGCTGTCTCTCCTTCATCCTGATGATTGCGGGGACCATGATGGTAACCATCAGTCAGGACACGCTGTTCAACAGCCTGGGCCTCGTCCTCTATGTTGCGGGCACAACAACCCTGATCCTGGTGACCAGGACCTACCATATCTGGACGTAAGCTCAGACAAACAGGGGTTTCATCCCTTCTTTTTCAACCAGCGCCTGCATCGCCAGCTCATCCGGTGCCTGGATGTCCCTATCCGCTGCCTTGAGAATATGGCCGAGCAAGCTCAGGTCCCCGCTGCTGTTGAGGAACAGTTGCTCATGGGATAGCACATAGTGCACAGCCATCTGGATGGCCTTCTCTTCTCCCAGGGCATCATACCAGGTGGTGTATACCTTCTCCTTGGTGCCCCACTCCCCGCGGGCAAGGCTCTTGATGGTTTGTGCTGCTACGTTGCGCTGCTTGCACAAATCGAGCAAAGCCTGGACATCCTTCTTGTAGGAAGGCTGCTGGAGCATCGGATAGTTGTAGGGAAAGAGCACCGAATCGAAATCATAGACACCAAGGCTTTTCAGATGCGCTTTGGGTGCATCGATTCCATGACCGGTAACCCCTGCGTAGCGAACCAAGCCCTGCTTCTTCGCCTCTGTGACCGCTTCAAGAGCTCCTCCTTCTCCCATGGCCGTCTCCCACTCATCCGAATCGACAAGAAAGTGCAGTTGCCACAGGTCCAGGTGGTCGGTTTTCAGTCGTGTCAGACTTTGCTTGAGCTCCTCCAAAGCTTCCGCCTTGGTCCGTGCCCCGGTCTTTGAAGCCAGAAAGAAGTCTGACCGATGCGTTTTCATCCACGGCCCGACCCGCAGTTCCGCATCCCCATAGCTCCGTGCGGTGTCGATGTGGTTGACGCCATGGTCGAGCAACAGGCCAAGAGCGTTGTCAGCTTCCTTTTGGCTTACATCCCACAGTGCCGCTGCTCCGAAAAGCACCCTGCTTGAACGATGACCAGTCCTTCCGAACTCCATGTACTGCATAGCTTGCCTCCATGAAAACACGAACAGGGCCCGAAGGCCCTGTCCATGATACCACGAATTTCTGCTTACTGCAGGGTTATGATGCTCGGATCATACTCAGCGGGTGCTTCGAAGTCGAGCAAATTGATGCAGGTTGCCGCAATGCTGCTGATCCCCAATCCCGTCTTGAGCTCGGTCGAGTACTCACCCTGATAGTTGCTGTCGCAGATGATGCAGGGAACAGGGTTGAGCGAGTGGCTGGTTTTTGCCTTCGGGTCCCCGTTCTCCTTGTACTGCACGCTGCCGTCCTTGCCATGCTCGAACATATCGTCGGCATTGCCGTGGTCAGCAGTGATCACCATGACACCACCTGCTTCCATCACAGCCTTGTGGATCCTGCCGATCTGCAGGTCGAGACCCTCCATGGAACAGACAACCGCCTGGAAGATGCCGGTATGGCCAACCATATCACCGTTGGGGAAGTTGAGCTTGATGAAATCCCACTTGCCGCTCTCCACTTCCTTGATGACGCGGTCCGCAATCTCGGCACACTTCATCCAGGGTCTCTCCTCGAACGGTACGATATCACTGGGAATCTCCACATACTCCTCCAGCTTCTCGTCAAACTTACCGCTCTTGTTGCCATTGAAGAAGTAGGTGACATGGCCGAACTTCTGCGTCTCGCTGATGGAGAACTGCTTCACCTTCGATGCACACAGGTATTCAGCAATGGTCTTGTCGATGGCCGGGGGAGTCACCAGGAACTGGGCAGGAACATGCAGGTCCCCATCATACTCCATCATGCCTGCGTACTCGACCTTCGGCCGACGCTTTCGGTCGAACTCAGTCAGCTCTTCAGCCTCAAAAGCCTTGGTGATCTCAAGGGCGCGGTCCCCGCGGAAGTTGAACAGGATGACACTGTCCCCATCCTCGATGGTACCCACCGGCTTGCCATCCTTGGCAATGACGAAGGGAGGCAGATCCTGGTCGATCGCCTTGGTCTCCTTGCGCAGTTGCTCAATGGCCTGGTGGGCTGAATCGAACTGCCTTCCCTCACCAAGGACATGGGTTTCCCAGCCCTTGCGCACCATATTCCAGTTTGCATTGTAGCGGTCCATGGTGATGACCATTCTTCCGCCGCCGCTTGCAATCTTTGCATCAAAGGTTGCATCGTTGAGAGAAGCGAGAAACTCCTCAAACGGATCGAAATACTCAAGGGCACTCACCTCACCGACATCACGACCGTCAAGCAGTGCATGAACGCGGACAGAGGAGACTCCTTCCGCTTTTGCCTGCACGATCATTGCCTTCAGGTTGTCGACATGGGAGTGGACATTGCCATCGCTGAGCAAGCCGATGAAATGAAGGGAGGATTTGTTCGTTTTCGCGTTGTTGATGAGTTTCTTCCAAGTCTCACCGGCAAACATGGCCTTCGACTCGATCGAGTTCACCACCAGCTTTGCACCCTGGGAAAAGACTCTTCCGCATCCCATGGCATTGTGTCCCACTTCGCTGTTGCCCATATCGTCATCACTGGGGAGGCCGACGGCAAGTCCGTGCGCCTTGAGTTTCGTCCAAGGATTGGACTTGTACAGCTTGTTCAGATTCCCGGTGAGTGCAGATGCCACGGCATCGCCATCCTTGTATTTGCCAAATCCAACGCCATCCATGATGACCAGGACGACCGGACCCTTGCGGGAAATCTTTCCCATCTTCTTCAATGCTTCAACCATTGGTGTATACTCCTTATCAGTACTCAGGTTCTGCTGCCTACAGGCTTTTGGTAGCTTCCCCAAGATAGGGCAAAGCCTCTTCATCAACCAAATCCTTCAACTCCCCGTAGACCCAGCGATGATAGGTATCGACCATCGCTATCTCTTGGGGTGTAAGCAGATTCTTATCTATCAATGTGCGTTCAAACGGACAGATGGTCAAGACTTCAAAGCTGAGGAACTGCCCAAATTCCGTTTTCACATCCTCCCGCACTGCAAGGATGTTCTCAATGCGGATGCCATGACGCCCTTCCTTGTACAAGCCCGGCTCATCACTGACGACCATGCCCTTCTTCAGGGGAACGGCAAGAGGCTTGGGACTGATGGATTGCGGGCCTTCGTGCACCCCAAGACGGAAGCCAAGCCCATGGCCGGTTCCATGGAAGTAACTCAAGCCCTCCTGCCATAGGTACTGCCGTGCCAGCACATCCAGCTGATACCCGCAGGTTCCTTCAGGAAACCGCTGGGAAGCAAGAGCCAGATTGCCCTTCAGCACCAGGGTATAGTCACGGATCTGTTCCTCGGTAGGAGTACCGAAGAGGATGGTTCTTGTCACATCCGTCAGGCCGAAGCGGTACATCCCACCGGTATCGAGCACCAACAGTCCATTGCCCTGCAAGGTGAGATTGCTCTGCTCATCAGCACTGTAGTGGCACATCGCCCCATGTTCGGCCCAGCCGGAGATCGGGGCAAAGGACTCGCCCAGACAGTCCGGATTGCGAAACCGTTGCTCGCGCAACAGGTCGGAGAGCTCGATTTCCGTATAGTTCGGGTGCTTCTTGTCCAAACGGGCAAGAAAGTTCACCAAGGCAACACCATCAAGCAGGTGGGCCCTGCGCATGCCCTCAAGCTCAGTCTCGTTCTTGCACGCTTTCAGATCGGTTGAGAAATCCCTGCCGACCACGCTCTTGTTCTCCTGGAAGGCTGAGAAGAGCAACAGATTCGTCTTGTCCGGATTGTGGTAGATCACATCCTCGGCCTTGATGGTCGCTTTCAGATGGGAAGAGACCTCATCATAGCCGAGTATCTCATACTCCTCTTGCACAAGGGTACGCACCTCGTCGCTGAAGCGCGAAGGATCGGTGAAGAGCCACGCCTTCTCGGTTCCCACCAGCAGGTAAGAGAGGAAAACGGGGTTGTACGAAACATCACTGCCGCGCAGGTTGGTAAGCCAGGCTATGTCATCAAGGGAGGAGATGAGGGTGTAATCGGCACCCTTCTGCACCATGGCAACACGAACCATCGTCAACTTCTGGATTCTTGAGAAACCGGCGATATCATCATCCAAGGAGACCACAGGCTGGGAGGGAACAGCAGGACGATCGGACCAAACCTGGTCAAGCAAGTCTTCAGAGTCTACCAGGACCAACTCGTCACCAAACACCTCTTCCAAGCTCTTCTTGCCTGAAACGGTAAGGGTGGCCTTGTCTATGCCTACCCGGCTTCCCCTATCCAAGTTCTCCTTGAGAAACGTATAGGGATCGGGATAGCAAGGAGTGTCCACCTTCATCATGGAAAAGCAGGTTCCCTCCAGCTGCTGCTGGGCCTGGATGAAGTACCGGGAATCGACCCAGAGCAGAGCCTCATCCTTGGTAATCACCACTGTTCCGGCACTCCCGGTGAATCCGCTGATGAAAGCACGGGTTCTCCAGCGCGGACAGACATATTCGCTTTGATGGGGATCGGTGCCGTTGATGATCCACCCATCAAGGTGGTGTTGGGCAAGCAACGAGCGCAAAAGTGCAACCCGTTCATCGATGTGATGCATGTTTCACTCCTTTGTGATGCGAGAGAAAAATCATGAACAGCAGGCCGGCCACTATCATGGCAAGGCAGAACAGCTGTCCCATGGAGAAATTGAAGAATGATTGGAACAAGGCGATGTTGTCCGACTCGTTTCCCAAGGCGATGATATACCCAAGGTTCTCATCAGGGGAACGGAAATACTCTATGAAGAACCTGACCGCTCCATATCCGACCACATACCAGGCAAAACCGAACCCTTGCGGAAGCTTCTCCCGTCTTTTCCTGATGACAAACCAGAGAAAAAGGAAAAGGAGAATCCCCTCAAACAGGGCCTCATAGAGCTGGCTGGGATGCCTGGGCAGATTCACCAAGGATCCAGGCTCGAAGGAAAGGCCTACTTCCTGTGCCACCTCCCGAACCCAGGCATAATTGGAGGAAAAGGAAGGGGCATGGGGGAAAATCATTGCCCAACCCTGCGTTGAGACCCTGCCGAACAGTTCCCCATTGATGAAGTTGCCCAGCCTTCCGAACGTATAACCCAGCGGTGCAGCATAGCTTATCGTATCGGCAAGGGTGAGAAAGCTGACCTTGTATCGCCGGTTGTAGGTCCATGCTCCCACGATGGCCCCCACCAGCCCCCCGTGATAGCTCATGCCGGGAAGCCCGACAAACCGACCCCCTTGGAAGGGCCAGAAGATCATCCAGGGATGCGTCCAATAGTAAAAGGATCCGTCGTAGAAGAGGACGGAAAAAAGACGTGCTCCAACGATCAGACCGATGACGCAATAGAGCACCAGATTCAGGCTCTGGTCTGCATCAAGGTCAATCTCCCCCTTCCTTGCCTGTACTCGGATCATGAGATAGGCAAAGGAAAACGCTATCACATACATCAGGCCATACCACCGCAGGGGAAGACCGGGGATGATCTCGGGGGAAATCCAGCTGGGAAAGGCAATAAATAACGTCATGCGGCAAGTGTAATGTGCAAGAGTGGTGTGGTCAATATGGCAAAAGGTAGCCGTTTTTCCCTTGATACAGTATATTTGGCATATGAAAAGAACACTACAACGCAGGCTTAGCCTCAGCATGATAACATTGATGATCCTCCTTCCCGTCTTCGGCGGTGGTTCCATGGAGCAAATCCTTGCCTCACCGGTTTCCACAACGTACACACGGGCAGCGGAGGCAGACCAAATCTCTATCGATGTTGCATCCCTGGAACGACTCTATCGATATGTGGATTCCATTTACATCGATGAGGTGGACAAGCAGAAGATGTTCAATGACCTTGCTTCTGCCTTGATCGCCAGCCTCGATGATCCCTACTCCTTCTATGTACCGCCCACCATGGCAAAGGAGTACCAGGAAGAAACCAGCGGAGTGTACGGGGGTATCGGGACCTACCTGAACAAGCCGGCCCCGGAGAACAAGGATCTTTCAGACCCCTCCACGTTCATGATCACCATCGTCTCTCCCTTCCCCGGTTCCCCTGCCCAGCGTGCAGGTTTGATGGCAGGCGACCTGATCAGCCACATCGATGGCGAGAAGGTGGATGACCTGACCAGCTATGAAGCCAGCATGAAGCTCAGAGGAGAACCGAACACCCCAGTCACCATCACCGTGTACAGAAACGGGACATCCTTCGACCTGTCCCTGGTACGTGAGCGCATCACCACCCCGACGGTTGACAGTGGTGTCATTGATGGAAACATCGGATACATCCAGCTCTCCGAATTCACCCCCCAGACAGGCAACCAATTGCTCGAACATGTGCAGAAACTGCAGAAAGAGGGCATTGTCGGTCTGGTAATCGATGAACGCAACAACAGCGGTGGAGCCGTGGACGGGGCAATGCAATCGGCGAACATTTTCCTTGACGAGGGGAAGACGCTGGTCACCATCCAAGGAAAGAAAGGTACCATGCGCGACCAACGCTACATCTCGACCGGCAAGGCTGAAGTACCCTCATCGCTGCCGATCGTCATCCTCACCAATGGAGGGTCGGCCTCCTCTGCGGAGATCTTTGCTGCAGCAATGAAGGACAACGGTCGTGCCACCCTGATTGGAAGCAAGACCTTCGGTAAGGGCATCGTCCAGGATGTTTTCCGCTTTGGGGAAGGGTTTGCCCAGGTAACAACGGCCCACTACTATACGCCCAACGGGGAGAACATCCACAAGCTGGGTATTGAGCCGGATATCGCAGTTGAGGAGATCCAGCTCTCTGATGAACAGATTCCTGCCTACGAGCAGTTGATGACCGACCAAGTCATCAGCACCTATGTGAAGGAGAATCCTGAGCCGAGTGAGGAGAACATCCGTCGTTTTGCCTCCCTGAACAAAGAGAAGGGCATCGATGAGATGATCCTTACCCTGCTGGTGAGAAACGAGTATCTTTCAAAGATGCCGTACGACAAGCGACCCATCGCCGATCCTTTGTTCGACACCACCCTCAATCGGGCTGTCCAGTTCATCAGGACCGGCCGATGAGACAGTACCTGTTGCCCCCCGGCTACCAAGGAGAGAACTCCTTGGTACTCGAGGGAAAAGAGAGCCAGTATCTGACCAAGGTTCTGCGCCTGAAAATCGGGCAGCAGATTCTTGGCCGTGATGCAAAGGGCAAACGGTATGTGCTGAAACTCACCGATATTGCGCGTCACAGCTGCACGCTCTCATGCACAGTTGCAGATGATCAGGATCCGGTACAGTCCACTGACGAGCTTCCCTTCTTTCAGGGACCCTATCCCAATCTTGTCCTCCTGCAGTGCCTGTGCAAGGGCAAGAAGGAAGAGCAGATAGTCCGCCAAGCAACGGAGATTGGGGTGCATACCATCGCCTTGGTCTCCAGCCGGTACTGCGTTACGGATCTATCGGACAAGAAAGAGAGTGCCCTCTCCTCCCGTTTCGACCGGCTTGAGGCCCAAATCAAGGAAGCAATCCAGCAAAGCGGATCACCCGTTCCGACCCAACTTGAAAGAAGGGTCATCCCGCTTTCAGAACTTCCCTCCTGGTGGAATGGACGCGGACTCGGGCTGTTCTTTCACCAAAGCAGCCGTCCAAACATGCAGCAAACCCTCGCTTCCCTGGTACGAACGCTTCCCTCCGAAACCCCCGTTGCCGTACTCATCGGGCCTGAGGGAGGGTTCAGTGAGGAGGAGTGTGAATTCCTGGAAAACCATGGGTTTACTGCAGTGCTATTGCGAACAAACATCCTCAGAAGCGAGACAGCTGGTATCTATGCACTTTCCGCACTGCAAGTGCTCATGACGGAATCACTCCAGTAAACCGGTACACCTCTTTGTTATAGAGTAGAGGACCCATAATTGACGCTCGAAACTGCTAACCGGGAATCTTCTGTTGAACTTCTGTGATCGTGCCTACTTCCCAGTAATCTTGATTCAGGAGCTTATTATGTCACTGTTCGTCGTCTCTTCGGACTGGAGGTTCAAAGAGAAGTTCAAACTGCGTTACAGAGCGTCGTTTCTTACCCTTTTCACCATGACAGAGAAAGCCTTGCATGCCTTGCGTCTGGAGAATCCGAGTTTGTTGATCGTTGACAGCAAACTTGGGAAATGTACCCAAGACGAGTTTCTCGATCAGCTTATTCACCAACAACCAACCTGTCCAATCCTTTTCTGCCTGGACTCTGGAATGGAGCTGCCTGAACGGGCTCGACAGACACTCTCCCTCCATACCATCCAGAGATCATTGCTCGATTGGGAAGCCCTGTTCAGTCATCTTGATTGCCTGGCAAATGCAGAGACAGCTGAAGAAACCGAAGCCCCATACCATCCGAGTGGATTGATCGGAGAGAGTGATGGCATCAGAAACGTGCGCAAGCAACTGATGCAATATGCACACAACTCCTGTTCCATCCATCTTTTCGGTGAGACGGGTACCGGCAAGGAGCTTGCAGCAAACTATCTGCATTCCTTGCAATATCCCCACCGCTCCATGGTCAGCGTCAATTGTTCCCTGCTCTCAGGGGCATTGGGCAACTCCATGTTTTTTGGACATACGAAAGGAGCTTTCACTGATGGGAAAACAGAACTGAAAGGGTTTGCCTATGAGGCAGACCAGTCAACACTCTTTCTTGATGAGGTGGAAAACCTCTCCCTCCAATTCCAAGCCGACCTCTTGAGACTTCTTGAGACAGGGCACTACCGACATTATGGGGATACCCATCTGCATACCTCGCATTTCCGCTTGGTAACCGCATCGAATGAGAAACTCAAGGATTTGATCAGCAAGCAGTCAATGCGCAAGGATTTCTTCTATAGGATCACCGATGTCTCTCTCACGCTTCCCCCGCTGAGGGAACACAAAGAGGATATTCCCCTTCTGTGCTCCTACTTCCTCAATCTCCATGCACCGGGGAAAATCCTCTCTGACAAGAATATGCACCTCTTGGAAAACCACTCTTGGCCGGGCAACGTGAGAGAGCTGTTCTCCACCTTGAGGCGGGGTCTTCTGCGTTGCCAGGATTCAGAAGTGGTTTCCCTTCTGCCCGAGGATATCTGCCTAGCTTGAGCAGTGACCTGAACAGTCACTGCAACAGCCGCTGCAGGCAGAGAAGTATGCTTTGCCTGCCTTGATGCGCTGTCTTCTTCTCACACTCTTCACTGCCCTGTAGACGAGAAAGGCCAAGGCAGATACTCCTATTGCATAGTTGATCATACTTCCTCCTACCACACCAGCAACCCGAGCAGATTGATCAGAAGGGCAACCACGTAGGCTGTTCCCATCTGAATCGCAACGGCTCCAGTTGTCCGCTTCCAGCTTTTCAGCTCCCGTTTCATAGCCCCAACGGCCGCAAAACAGGGCATGCAAAGCAGGTTGAAGGCCATATAGGCAAGCGCTGCACCCTTATTGGGAATATCCGTACGGATGCTGCCCAGCGCCTTCTCATCCGAACCTTCCATCAAGATTGACTCAGCATAGATATCAAAAGCCGCCTCACTGTCGTATATGCCTCCCTCAAAACCCAACGCATCCAGTTCATCTGCTTCCATCGCTGAGAAGTACTGCTGCAGATACACATCATTCACATCCTCGGAATACAGCTGGGCAAGGGTAACGACAACCATCTCCTTGGCGACCCACCCTGTGGCAATACCTACCGTCGGTCTCCACGCTCCAAACCCAAGGGGCTTGAAGACCGGAGCAACAGCCTTTCCTACCGAGGCAAGCAGGGAGTCATCCATGGCCGAAAGAACTGTCCCTTCTTCTGCCCGGTGTTCTGCTGTAAAGGATGAGAGACTGAAGTTTGAGAGAGCCCAGATGAGGATGGTGGCGGCAAGGATGACCGTCCCTGCCTTCTGGACAAACCCCTTCACCTTCTCATACCCATGGATCCAGACCGATCGGAGGGTGGGAAGCCGATACTGAGGGAGCTCCATCAGAAAGTTGGAGACCTGGCCTCTGTATGCAATGCGGTTTATCACCAGCGAGACGAGAATGGATACTGCAAGACTGAGCAGATAGAGAAAGAAGAGCACCATCGTTTTGTTCCCATCAGCAAAAAAGAGAGAAACAAACATGATGAAAATCGGGAGTTTCGCACCACACGGCATAAAGCCGCACAGCAGGGTGGTGATCCTCCTGTCCTTTTCACTGTCCAGTGTCCTGGTTGCCATAATGGCAGGAACCGAACACCCGAAGCCCATAAGCAAGGGAATGAAGGAACGACCTGAAAGGCCAAACCGGCGGAAGATCCGGTCCATGACAAAGGCGACACGAGCCATATAGCCACTGTCCTCAAGAAAGCTCATCAACAGGTAGAGCACCAGGATCAAGGGAAGGAAGCCGATGATCGCCCCCAACCCCTCAAGCACCCCATCCACCACCAGACTGTATGCCCAGTCGGCTGCCCCCAACGAGAGCAGAAGGGAAGCAGTGAAATCCGTGATGGCGCCCCAGAGGAACTCCACCAAGGTTGCAAGGGCAACCCCGGGACTGCTCAGACCGGGGATGAAGAGGAAGTTTTCGCTGAAGGTGGCGGCAAACAACAGATACATGACCAGAGCAAAGACAGGGAGGGCAAAAAAGCGGTGGGTGAGAATCTTGTCCAGCTTGTCACTGCGATTCTCCTGTACCGCACCCGATTCCCCCTTGCTCCTTACAACCGCCTGTTCCACCAAACCGGTGATGAAGGAGTACCTGCGATCGGCAAGGGTATCCTCATCCACACTCCCTGAAAGCGAGTAGAGGGGAATCTTCTTGGGCCGTCTGTTTGTGCTTATGGTATGCCTGACCTCATGCATCAGCTCATCAAGGCCCTTGCCCTTTCTTGCCTCAAGGGGGATGACGGCAACCCCAAGCTCAGCCTCAAGCCGTTTGCAGTCTATGGTCTCTCCTTTCTCACGCACTTCATCCATCATATTGATGGCTAGGACGGTTGGAACACCTGTTTCGAGAATCTGGAGGGCGAGATAGAGATTGCGCTCTATGCTTGATCCATCCAAGACATCAATGACACAGTCTGGCTTCTCTTCGACAATATAGGTGCGGGTAATGATCTCTTCAGCACTGTACGGATTGAGGGAGTAGGTTCCCGGCAAGTCGAGGATGGAAAGGGAAGGATCCTTGGTATAGGTTCCTTCCTTCTTGTCTACAGTCACTCCCGGCCAGTTTCCTACATGCTGGCGCGATCCTGTCAGGGCATTGAATACGGTGGTCTTGCCGGAATTTGGATTACCGGCAAGCGCGATGGTGCTGGACATGGGTGTCTCCTTCAATATGTTAGCTATCTCTAACTTTTAAAGCAAAAAAACTTACAGCTTTTCTACCTCTATGAGCGCAGCGTCGTGCCGTCTCAAACTGAGATTATACCCGCGAAGAGAGAGATCCAACGGATCTCCAAGTGGGGCCACTTTGATCAACTGTATCTCCACCTTTGGGGTGATACCCATATCCAGGATGCGCTGCCGCATCGCTCCCTGGGTGCCGATTGTGAGCACC
>RZYT01000194.1 GCA_009930195.1 Spirochaetia bacterium
GAACTTGTCGGCTGCCCGATCAAGTACATCTCCGTCGGTCCGGAGCGAGACCAGATAATTATTCTTTAGCATGATGAGGCCTGCCGGAAACGGTAGGCCTCTTTTGTACAGAAGGAATCTTTGTGAAACGAACCTTGGTATGCTTCTTGCTCTCGATATCCGCCCTCTGGGCAAGCGATCTTGTCGTACTTACTGATGGCTCCCTGCATATCGGCCGGCTCATCCAGTATGAAGCGGAGGAATCCCTGTTGCTCGAGGATATGGAGGGAACCCAACGTGTGTATGGATTGGATGAAATCATGATCGTGCGGACCAATGTCGATGTTGAGAGTCTCATAGCCGTCGATTGGAATAGGATCGTCTATCATCCCAGACAAAAAGGCGGAGCCTACGAGGTTTCACCACGTTACACCTACAAAGGCCAGACCTATACTATGGAAACCGGCTGGGGAAGAGAGAGTGAGGTTTTGCAGTTCTTCGATTTGCTGCAGAGACAGTCCTTGGATGAGCAGACCCAGCAGTTGATCACAGAATTGGAGCATGCGATGAAGAAACAGAGTACCTGGATGCAGAGCGGTCTGCTTACGGAACTTGCCGGCCTTTCCATGATGCTCACCCCCCTTTTCGTGATGAACGACTCCAGCGACCCTCCCACCATCCCAACCTGGGCAGCTTGGACAGGAGTGGCCGGCCTTGGGGTGAATATCGCCGGCCTGGGTATACTGGTGAGTCAGCTGTTCGTCAATCATGACCAGTATCTGCAGAAAATTGCCGATTCATACAACAGTCATAGCAGATGAGGACAGCGACGCCTGGGGATACCCCATGTTCCATTTCTCACTGAGCCGGATGCAAGACCACTTCACCATACATGCCAATGCAAGTACGCCCACCCTATCGCAGGGTGATCATTCTGGGTATAGGGAAAAAAAGGAAAATCTTTTTGCTTAGTTATTGACATATGCCAATAACAGGGGTATATTCAAAGTAGTTAATGGCATATGTCAATAACAAATTTATCACAGGAGGCACACAATGCCAAGAAGAGACGGAACAGGTCCTATGGGATTTGGATCCCTTACGGGAAGAGGAATGGGCTTCTGTGCCCGGCAACCCGGTTATGGAATGGGATATGGATACGGCATGGGCCGTGGGTGGAGAAGTGGTTATGCTGCTGTCCAGCCATTTTCCGGACAGGAGACACTCGCCATGCGTAAACGCATCCTCGAAGAAGAGCTGAAACAGGTGGAGACCCTGCTCGCCCAGGAACCCCAGAAATAAAAGGAAGCATATGCCGCGACCAAGAAAATGGAGACATGTCTGCTCACTGCCCCAAACAAGCCGCTTCGGCCCGCTCGGGGTTGGGGCTGGCGAGATGGAGCCGATACTCATGAGTGTGGATGAGTATGAAGCCTTTCGTCTCATTGACTACGAAGGGATGACCCAACAGGAGTGCAGCACCCAGATGGGCGTGGCACGTTCCACGGTCCAGGGTATCTACGACAGTGCCCGCAAGAAGCTGGCACACTCATTGGTTGAAGGAAAACCCCTGCTCATCGAAGGTGGGGAGTACCAGCTCAACGATCATGGTGGGCCGTACGGCCATGGCTGCGGTCGGGGATGCAGAAGAAGAGAACGCATGGAAGAGATGCGAGAAGGAGAACAAGTATGATCATAGCAATTCCGGCAGAGGCGGACAGCCTGGACAGCGCGACCTGCGTATCGTTTGGCAGGGCTCCCTATTACTGTCTCTACAACACAGAGACCGAGAGCAATACGTTCATGACCAACCTTGCCGCAGAGAGTGCAGGAGGCGCCGGTATCCAGGCAGCACAGGACTTGGTGGACCAGAGCATTGCAAAACTCATCACATTCCGCCTTGGCGAGAATGCTGCAAAGGTTCTGCACGCAGCAAAGATTGAGATGCTCAAAGCATTGAATCTGAGCGTAGCAGACAACATTTCCGCCCTGCAGGAAGGAAAGCTTGCACCCCTGGGCGAAGTGCATCCAGGATTCCATCATGGGCACTGACCTGACGGTGGCGGTGCTCAGCGGCAAGGGGGGGACGGGAAAAACCCTGCTCTCCGTAAATCTTGCGGCAGTGGCACAGAAGGCAACCTACATCGATTGTGATGTTGAGGAACCCAACGGCCACCTGTTTTTCAAGCCCACCATTCTATCCGAACACGTCGTCTCCATCCCCAAGCCTGTCGTGGACCAGAGCTTGTGCGATGGGTGCCGCATCTGCACCGAAGCGTGTGCCTTCAACGCCCTTGCCCTCATCGGCAAGGAACTGCTGATCTTCAACGAGGTCTGCCACAGTTGCGGTCTTTGCACGGCGCTCTGTCCCAGGAATGCCCTCACTGAGGTGGCACAACCGCTGGGTGTGATACGTCGCGGCAACCATGGGACGGTCACCTTCGAGGATGGGATTCTTGACATCGGACAGAGTGAAGCGGTCCCCCTCATCAAGGCGCTTCTGAGAGAGAGCCACAAGGACTTGGTGGTCATCGACAGCCCACCGGGAAGCGGGTGCCTGGTAACCGAGGCAATCTCGGGTGCAGACTTTTGCTTGCTGGTAGCCGAACCCACTCGTTTTGGTGCGCACAACCTTGCCATGGTCCATGAACTGGTGCAGATCTTGGGAAAACCCTGTGCCGTGTTGCTCAACAAGACGGTGGAAGGGACAGAAAATCCCAGCGAAGAGTATGCCCGATCCCACGGTCTATCCATCATGGGATCCCTACCCTATGACCGTACGCTGGCAACATTGACCAGCGAGGGGCTCATAGCCAGCGAGCAGAGCGAGGACTATCGCTTCTTCTTCTCCGGCTTGCTTGATTCGATACGCAAGGAGGCAGCGGATGCATCAGATACTCATCCTCAGCGGTAAGGGCGGAACCGGCAAGACCACCGTTGCGAGTGCCTTCATCCATCTCTCCCAAGCCAAGGCCTATGCCGATTGTGATGTCGATGCCCCGAATCTGCATCTGGTCATGGGCAGCTTCGAAACAGAACAGAAACAGGATTATCTGGGGCTGAAGAAAGCGTTCATCGATCCAGAGCTGTGCATCGGTTGTGATGCATGCAGACAAGTGTGCCGATTTGATGCCATTGAGGCCGAACCCCAGTACCATGTGGTCAACATTGCCTGCGAAGGATGCCGAGCCTGCGCCTATGCCTGCCCACAGGATGCAATCGGTTTTGTGGACTCAAAGGTCGGGGACCTTCGCCTGCTTGAACGGGGCGATGAGCACTTCAGCACGGCAACCCTGATCATGGGCAGCGGAACCACCGGCAAGCTGGTCACCCAGGTGAAAACCCAGCTCAAGCAGGCCGCCGACCCCAATGAAGTCGCCATTCTGGATGGAAGCCCCGGCATCGGCTGCCCCGTCATCGCATCGCTGAGCGGTGTAGACCTTGCACTTATGGTAGCCGAACCCTCGGTCAGCGGAATATCCGATCTGAAACGAGTGATAACGAGTGCCAGGCAGCTGCAGGTCCCGGTGGCGGTAATCGTCAACAAATACGATATGCATGAGCAAAAGAGTGCGGAGATCGAGGTCTTGTGCTTCAAGGAGGGCATCCCCTTCCTGGGCAAGATTCCCTACGACCGGGAGGCTGTACGTGCACTCAACCAGGGGCTTACCCTCGATCAGATCACATCGAGCAGCGCTGATGCGGTCAAGGCCATCTATTCTGCGACACTTCGCCTGGTTAAGGAGACCATGAAAAAATGAACATCACCAGCTTGTTGGAAAACACCAGTACACACCCTGATATCGCATGTGAACATGGTTTGAGCCTGTACATCGAGACCAGCAGCAAGAACATCCTCTTCGATACCGGATCAAGCAGCCTCTTTGCAGAGAATGCCAAGAAGCTGGGCATTGACCTTGGCAAGGTGGATCTTGCAATCCTCTCCCATGGTCATTATGACCATGCAGGAGGACTGAAAACCTTTCTCTCGCTCAATGACCACGCTCCGCTGTATATCCGCAAGGAAGCCTTTGGTCCCTACTACTCCCAACGTGAGGATGGCCGGTACCACTACATCGGTATTGATACGGAGCTGCTGTCCAGCAGCAGACTCATCCTTACCGGTGCACTCACCCCGATTGCCGAAGGGATTTCCCTCTTTTCCAGGGTCGAAGGCACTGAGTTCGTTCCTACCGGCAACCAGAGCCTGTACCGAAAGGAGGGAGATTCCTACCTGTCTGACTCCTTCACCCATGAGCAATACCTGCTGATTGAGGAGGGGGAGACGAGGCTTCTGATCTCCGGTTGTTCCCACCGTGGCATCGTCAACATTGTGAAAAGTGCCACTGAGCACTGGTGCAAGCCACCCACCCATGTCATCGG